>DASRZR010000279.1:0-5801 GCA_035686185.1 Spirochaetia bacterium
CCGAGGCCCTCATCCACGCGGACCTGCACACCGGCAGCATCATGCTGAACGAGCGTGACACACGGGTGATCGACCCGGAGTTCTGCTACTTCGGACCCATGGCCTACGACGTGGGCGCGGTGATGCAGAACCTCGTGCTCAACGCGCTGTCCCACTTCGGCCACACGCCGGACCGCGAAGCCCGCGCCGAGTACCAGGAGTACGTGCTGGACCTGGTACGCGGCGTGTGGAACGAGTTCGCGCGCAAGCTGGACGCGCTGTGGCGTGACAACGCGCGCGGCGACCTCATGCCGCCGCGCTACTGGGAGTCCGCCGGTGGACCGGCGGCGTTCGCCGCGTTCCGAAAGGCAGAGATCGCGCGCCTCCTGCAGGAGGCGGCGGGCCACGGCGGCGTGAAGTTTCTGCGGCGCATGATGGGAATCGTCAACGTGTGGGACATCGAGAGTCTGCCATCCATGGAAACGCGCGCAGTGGCGGAGAAGGCGGCCATCCGGATCGGGGTACGGTGGCTGCTGGACCGACGCCGAGTCACCTCGGTGGAAGACCTTGTGCGGATGGTCCGGGAGGAGATGGCAGGCGCCGGGGTCAGCGGCCCATCAGCTTCTTGACGCGGTTTCGGACCTTCGCCCGCAGGTTCCAGTCCCGCCAGCTTCCGAAGCACCAGTGGATCCCGTAGCTCTCGGCCTGGGCTTTCACTTTCTCCAGCTCCTCCGGGGACTCTGGCCGCGGTGGATTGAACCACAGCCGGGGAGGAACAAAGATGGACGAATCACTGGAGAACTGTTCCCTCCACACCCGGGTGACCTTCCCCGGGCCGGCGGATTGAGTGCTGTCGTTCTCCGTGTGGACGTTCCACCGGGTTGGCGGGCTGCGACGGATGGACTCGAGCAGCTCGTTCCAGAACGGGTGTCCCGGAGCGGATGCGAAAACGCAGTTCCCGAGGTAGATCGGCAGGTCATCGTTGGACTCCCGGGGGAGAACCACCTCGCGGTCGTCCAGGTCGAACTCCTTGAGGAACTGGTAGTCCAGGTCCAGGTACAGGCCCCCGAACTCCTGCATGTAGATGTACCGCATGAGATCGGCCCGCATGGCCGGCTGCGGCATGCCGTGGTAGACCGGCTCCAGTTCGGGCCGGCGCTCCTTCAGCAGCGCGACGTTGTCCGCGTCCGTCCACAACCGGTAGGTCCAGCCCGGGTGCAGGCGGATTACCGCTTCCTGGTACGGCGCCCACGATGGATCAGGGACACTTGTCTTTGCAGTCTGGTGGATCAGCTTCGGGATCATCTGGCGTTTCCTTTGCTGGCGGGCTCGAGCATCCGAGTCAACTCATCGTAGTCGGTGCGCGCTTCGCGGTGCTGGATGGGGTACTTCCCCTCGATAAGGCGGGACTTCAGCACGGTGTTGACGATGACATCGGAGTCCTTGTCTCCAACCAGCATGGAGCGCTCGAGATCCAGGTTCCATCTCTCAGCGGCCCTGAGAATCATCCCGGGGTCCGGCTTGCGGTCCAAGCACTGACGGGAGTACTCCGCCACCACTCCGTCCGGGTGATGCGGGCAGACCAGGATGTCGTCCAGGACTACTCCCTCGCGCCGCAGCTCTGTGGAAATATGGTCGTTCACCCGGCCCACGTCGTCCAGGCTCATCTTCCCCTTGGCAACACCGCCCTGGTTGGTGACGACAATGAGCAGGTAATCGCGTGCCCTGGCCTCTTTGAGGAAGCCCAGGCACTCGCGCTTCAGGCGCACCTGCGCGGGTTCCTTGATGTATCCCGGGTCTTCCACCAGGATGCCGTCACGGTCCAGAAAGATTGCTTTTCTTTTCCTCGCAGATTGCCAGCGGGGAATGGATGTCTGCGCAACGGCGTAGTCCTCCTCAACACCGATGTCGATAAAGGGCTCTCCGTATGCAACCGTCCGCAGGACCCCCCGGGCCGCGAGGCCCGGCAGGACATCCGCCTCGAATGACCGCACGGGGCCTGTCCCGTCCAGGACAGCCGCGGCGCCCGTGTATATTCCGCCGTTGATGAACCCCTCCGACAACCCGGCCGCCGCCGCTCGAAACCTTGCCACGGAACCCTGGCGGTCCACCTCCAGGGTTCCGTAGCGTGCGGGATCTGCCGTGAGCCTGGAGGCGACCCAGAGCGTACCGGGGGCCTGCTGCGCCCGCTGCACCAGCGTCTGAAGCGGGATCATGAAGTAGGTGTCTCCATTCACCAGGACGAAGTCCCGGCACGGAAACTGCCGCACGGCCTTCAGGAATGCGCCGCCGGTCCCCAGTGGCTCGTCCTCCATGGAATACTCCACCCGAACGCCGAGGCGGGCACCGTCACCAAGGTGCCCCACTACCGCTTCCTTGCGGTGGCCCACCAGGAGCACGAACCGGTCAAACCCTTGTTGATGGAATCCGTCGATTTGCCATTCCAGGAACGGACGGCCCGCCACGTCTGCCATGGGCTTGGGCACGTCGCCGAGAACGCGGCGCAACCGCGTACCCAGGCCGCCTGCCAGAACAAAGATGCGCACGTCAGCGGAGACGGTTGTGCCCTGGGCCACCTCTCACGAGCTCCAGCTCACCACGCCGCTGTCCACGAACTGGAACCTTCGGAACTCCCCGCCAAATGACCTCAGTCGCTCGATGACCCGGTAGCGGGCCGTGCCGGGGCAGTAAAACATCATGTAGCCGCCGCCGCCCGCGCCGGAGATCTTGCCGCCGGTTGCCCCGGCCTGGCGGGCGGCCGCGTAGATCTCATCTATCACGGGGTTGGTAATGGAAGCGGAGGTCCGCTTCTTGGACTGCCAACCGAAATCCAGCAGTCTCCCGAGGTCAGCGAGCCGTCCCCGGAGCAGCGCTTCCTTCATCAGGACGGCCTGCTCCTTGAGCTGGTGCATGGCGGTGATCGCGCAGTCGTTGCGGGAAGCCACGTTGGCAGACTGGGAGGCGATGATCTGGGCGCTCAGCCGGCTGGTCCCCGTATAGTAGAGCACCACGGTGCGTTCCAGCTCGCGCACCAGTTCCTGGCGGATCCGAAGCGGGTTCACGATAACCTTGTGGTCGGTGTAGAACTCGATGAAGTTGAAGCCGCCAAACGTCGCGGCGTACTGGTCCTGCTTGCCGCCTTCCCAGCCAAGATCCTCCCGTTCGACCAGGTAGGCACAGTGCGCCAGGTCGTAGTCTCCCATCGCGAGCCCCAGCCATTCATTGAAGGACGCAAGCATGGCGACCGCGAGCGTGGAGGAGGCACCCAGGCCGGACCCGGCGGGAGAATCGACGTATGTAGTCAACTTGAACGAAAGCGGCTTCTTGACGTAGCCCGAAACGACGCGGTTGTAGATGCCTTTTGCCAGGTCGAGCCTTCCATCTATGGGCAGGCAGGGGACAGACGGCAGGGAAATCTCTTCGTTGCGGTCCTCGCTTCGGATTGTGATCATGCCGTCATCGGACGGTTCCAGGACCGTGTGCGCGAACAGCGAGATGGTCGCGTTGAGAACGCTTCCGCCATACAGTCGGGTGTACGGCTCGACGTCGGTCCCTCCGCCCGCGAAACCGAGCCTCAACGGTGCCCGGCTGAGGTATACGCTATGACGAGAACCGACCTGTCCGGGGGCAACTTCCGTCATCTTCTGATGGGAAAGAACAGAGCTCTCCCCTCGGGCAGTAGCATACCAACTGCGGGCGCAGCCGGGAAGTCGAGGGGACCGGTCTCTGCTGCTCGCGCGCAGTCCTCCAGGGCCAGTCCCGCGGTCCGGCCGCAATGGCTTGCGTTCCCCGTGACCGGGCAAACCAAGCGGCACGTCGCGGCCTGACCGCTACCCCTGATCACGCCCGAGCCGCTGAAAAACCTCGGAGCGCATGAAAGCCCTCAGAAAAGTCCGCGGATCGATCCGCCGGCGGACCGGCTCCGATGCCAGGTGGGCATGGGCCTGCTGGATCAGGTCCACGTCCGCCGCCTTGTGCTCCGCCTCCTCGTACGAGGAGTAGTACAACGGGTAAGAGGAGCCCAGGTACTCTTCCACCGCGGGAAGCCGATTGACCAGCAGCGGCGTGCCTCGCGCAATGCATTCCACGATAGCGTTGTTCGCGCTGGACGCGTACAGGTCAAGGAACACGAGGTTTTCCGACAAGAGGTCATCGTAGACCTCGTTGGAAACATACGGCACGGCCTGGACCGTCTGCCGCAGGTCCGGACGAAAGGCGCCTTGGCGGAGCAAGTGCTCCTCTTCTGCCTGGAAATAGTCCTTCACGTGCTGCCCGGCTACCTCGAGGAGCACCTTCCGGTATCCGGGGAAACGAGCCAGGAAGATGGCGTGCAGGTTCCGAAGCCACCAGCCCACTTGGATGACTTTCTTGTCCGGGTTCGCCAGGAACCGGTCCCAGGACCACTGTCGAGACGGAACCTCGGTGGGGTGGAGAAGCATGCAGACCGGCAACCCGGTAGCGCGGCGAAGGTCCGCGGCGTGCGCTTCCGAAAGAGCAAACAGCCCGGCACAGCTCCGAAGGCTGCATTCCCACGACACGCTTCGCGAAAAGCTCCCAAAAAACTGGGCGCGAAGGTACTCGGGAAGCCAGGCAGGCATTGAAAACGGCAGGTGGCAGATCCCGGCCCACGTCCGCAAGTGCGTGGCCGGAGGCGACCACCTGCCCGCGAAGGTCCGTTCCACGAACGTATCCAGGAACGGGGCCCCCGCACGGTGCAGGGCGGAGAGCGCGGCCACCGCGTACGTCCACCCGGACCGATGATGATGAAACTGCACGCCGAGATGGCTCCCGAGATCTACCCGGACCTTCCAGGGAAGGTCCGGCATCACCCTCCGGTAGCGGCTGCGGCGGGACAGCGCCGACAGCTGCCCGGCCACGCTCTCGGCGGAGTACAGCAGGTAATTGCCTGGGTGCCGCGCGCGCCGCATCCACTCGGCGAGCTTCCAAGACCGGGAGGAATACAGTCGGGCAAGCTCATCGCAGAGAAACTGGACCTGGTGGCGCAGTACCTCGGATTCGGATTCGCTTGTCTGCACCTCTGCCTTCTGCCCCAGGGAATCCCACCATCCGGCATTTGGCCCATTCCGTCCAGACGGAGCGGCGGGTCTGCCGGCGGGCTAAGTGCGCTCATGGCTGCCGCGAGGAGTGTCTTGTCCGCGGCTGAGCGCCGCAGCTATACTCTGCACGTGGGCGAATTGGATCTCCGCTACCAGTACGCGCAGCCGCGGGTAGTTCACGAAAACTTCGAGGACGAGACCGTCATCGTGAACCTGGACAACGGGGCGTACTACAGCCTGAATGCGGCCGGCCGGTCGGTATGGATGATGCTGGGTGCCGGCATGAGCGTCTCCGAGATCATGGACGCCGCCCGCGGCGCACCGCAGCAAGCGCGGCAGGCAATCGAGGGATTTGTCGGGACGTTGAGGCAGGACGGTCTTCTGGAGCCGCGGCACGCTGCCTCACCGGTTGAAAAAATCTCCTTTTCATTCGGAACCGACCCTCCACGGATCGAAAAGTTCACCGACATGGAGCGCCTGATCCTCCTGGACGTGATCCACGACGTGGACGAGACGGGTTGGCCGGTTCTCGCCGACCGCGAATCGGGCGTTGAACCCAGCACCCGCTGAACGGCTTGCCAGGTCCTCCGCGCTGGCGCAGCTGGCGGCGGAGAGGTTCGAGCTGGCGTATTCATCCTGCCGGGAGCGATCCGCGCTCCAGTTTCGAGTCGCGGACGTGCCGTTCTCTCTGCGGACAGCAGGAACCGGTCTGCACGCCTTCCTGGGAACAGCTTTCACACACCTCGTCGCAGACTCCGGTGAGCC
>DASRZR010000280.1:0-3757 GCA_035686185.1 Spirochaetia bacterium
TTCCAGGTGGGGTTTGCCCCAGCGGACCGGTCGTGGCTGTTCGGGTTTCTCCAGAAGAAGAGCTACTCGCCGGAGTTCCTGGCGAAGACCGGCTTGTTCATTGACAGCGCGCGCGGGCGGGAAGGTGGCTCGCTGTTCGCCAGCCGCATCATGTTTCCCATTGCCAACGCCCGCGGCGAAATCATCGCCTTCGGCGGGAGGGCGATGGGAGACGCGCAGCCCAAGTACCTGAACTCCCCCGAGACGGCGTTCTTCCGAAAGGGGGAGAACCTGTTCGGGCTGGACAAGGCGGCCGCGGCCATCCGAAAGGAAGGCCGGTTCATCCTCGTGGAAGGATACATGGACGCCATCGCGATGCACCAGGCCGGGCTCACGGCCGCGGTGGCTCCGCTGGGCACGGCGCTCACGGAGCAGCAGGTGCGGCTCCTGAAGCGGTTCGCGAGCAAGGCGGTCCTGCTGTTCGACAGCGATCCGGCCGGCCAGAAGGCCACGGATCGGGCCATCGAGCTGCTGGAAGCGCAGGACATCCTCGTGCAGGTGGCGGCGGTGGAGGGCGGCAAGGATCCGGCCGATCTTGTGCAGAGGGGAGACGTGGAGTCACTGCGGGCGGTGCCGGGCAGGGCCCGGGAGAGCTTCCTGTATTCCGTCGGGAAGTCGCTTGCCGCCCACGACCGGGGCACGGCGGAAGGCCGGGAGAGCATCCGGGACGAGCTTTTCCCGTTCATCGCGGCCGCGGCCTCGCCGCTGCGAAAGGACGGATACCTCGGCACCGTGGCGGACAACCTGGGAGTTGACGTTGGGGCTGTCCGGCAGGATTTTACAGCGTGGCTTGGGAAGCGCCGCCCGGGCGGGCACAGGCGGGAACGCCAGGTGGCGGCCCCGGTTGCGGCCGTTTCGGAGGGGGCCACGGGAACGCCGGGGCCCGGCGGGCCCGCGGGCGCCACGGCCCCACGGCCGGCGCGGAAAGCGGGGGTGACACCGGACCTGTTCCTGATGCTCGGAGTGGTCGCGCACCCCGAGCTGTTTCCGTCCGTGCGAAACGGCGGACTGGCGCTGGCCGACCTGGACGACGAGCGGGCGGCGCAGATCTACGTGGCAATGGAAGAGGCGTTCCGCGCGGAGGAGACGGGATTCGAGGCGGTGTGCGCGCGGATCGAGGATGCCGAGCTGCGGGACCTGGTCCGGCGGCGCGTGACGAGCGGAGAGTTTGACCAGAACCAGGAACGGGCGGTCGCGGACGGCGTGCGGCGGATCCGGCAGCGCACGCTCCTGCGCCGCAACGAGCTGGTAAGCGCAGAGCTTCGGCGCCTGGAGAAGGAAGAGGCGGATCCCGCACGGTTGCGGGACCTGCTGGAAGAGAAGATGCATCTGGATAGCGAGCTGGGGAAACTGAAAGCGGGATCGTCGGTACCGACTCCCGGGGGGACGGCAGGGGCTTGAAGACCAAGACGGCGTCGAACAAGAAAGAGACTCCCAAGAAGAAGGCGGCGGCGGTCGCCGGGCGGGACGGCGAGGCACGCCGGACACCGGGCGCGCGCGCCGCGGTGGCCGGCCGGGCCGACGCGCACGGGGGTTCCCGCGGCAATGGCTCCCGGCCGGCATCCGCGGCGCGCGCCGGCGGCAGTTCCCGCGCGGCCCCCGCGACGGCCAAGGGCGGCCGGGCGGACGGTCACGCCGGCTCCCGGGGCAACGGCAAGCCCGCCAAGGGCAAGGAGAAGCCGGTCCTGGCGCTGAAGGATGACCCGTCGGTCAAGAAGCTGCTGGAATACGCCAAGGGGAAGAAAAGCGTCAGCTACGACGAGGTGAGCGATTTCCTTCCGGACGCCATCGTGAACTCGGACCGGATCGAGGAAGTCATCGCCCTTCTTTCCAAGCATTCCATCAAGCTGGCCGACGAGGACGTCTCCTTCGAGGTGGAGGAGGAGAAGCCGGCCAAGGACCGCAAGAAGCTGATCTACAGCGACAAGGAGTCGTCCGTGGACGACCCCATCCGCCTGTACCTCCGGGAGATCGGCAAGGAGAGCCTGCTCACGGCGGAGCAGGAGGTGGAGCTTTCCAAGGCCATGGAGGCCGGGGAGAACGTCATCAAGGCCGTCATCCGCAACTCGGGTGTGCTGGTGCGGGAGTTCCTGCGCCTGGGCCTTCGGGCCACCACCACGCGGGACCCGCGGGAGATGAACCTCTCCAAGAAGGAAGCCACCGAGTACCAGGCGGAGACCCGCAAGCTCGGGGCGTTCTACAAGGACACCTTCCGCGAGCACCTGCCCGGGGTGAAGCGCTACATGGAGCTGAAGCGCCAGACGGAATCCGAGGGCGGGGATATCTTCGACGAGAACTTCGAGGAGAAGCGCCGGGACGTGGCCGACTCCCTGAAGAAGGTGGAGCTCCGTCCGGAGGACCTCGCCGCCATCGCGGACCGGCTGATCGGCGTGGCGCGGCGCATCCGCTCGCTGCAGAAGGACATGGTCCGGGCGGAGAAGCGCCTGCACGTGGCCTCGGCGAGGGACATGAAGGCGCTCGTGAAGAGGCTCTCGCTGCCCGAACGCGAGCACGACCTTTCGGGGACCGACGAGCGCCAGCGGGAGCTGGTGCGCATCCACCAGTCCAGCGAGAAGAAGCTGCAGCGCTACGAGACGCTGTTCGAGAACAAGATAGAGGACATCCTTGCGCTGGCGGACGAGATCGAGCGCGGCCGCATCCAGATGAAGGAAGCCAAGGACCGCCTGATCAAGGCGAACCTCCGCCTGGTGGTCAGTATCGCCAAGAAATACACCAACCGCGGCCTGCACTTCTTCGACCTGGTCCAGGAAGGAAACATCGGCCTCATCAAGGCGGTGGAGAAGTTCGAATACCGCAAGGGCTACAAGTTCTCCACGTACGCTACCTGGTGGATCCGGCAGGCCATCACGCGCTCCATCTCCGACCAGGCCCGGACCATCCGCGTGCCGGTGCACATGATCGAGCAGATCAACAAGGTGATGCGCGAGTCCCGCCAACTGATGCAGGTCCTGGGCCGGGAGCCCACGGATGACGAGGTGGCCGGCAAGCTGGGCTGGGCCACCAGCCGCGTGAAGGCCGTGAAGAGCGTCGCGCGGGAGCCCATTTCGCTGGAGACCCCCATCGGGGAAGAGGAGGACAGCCTCCTCGGAGACTTCATCGAGGACAAGGAGGTGGAGAGCCCCTCCAACATGACCGCGTTCCGCCTTCTGCAGGAACAGCTGGAGTCGGTGCTCACCACGCTGCCGCCGCGCGAGCAGGAAGTGCTGAAGATGCGCTTCGGCCTGGAGGACGGCTACTCCTTGACACTGGAGGAAGTGGGTCTCTATTTTAACGTCACGCGCGAGCGGATCCGGCAGATAGAGGCAAAGGCCCTGCGCCGCCTTCGCCACCCGACTCGCAGCCGCCGGCTCAAGGACTATCTCGAGCACTAGAAGCCCGGGGGCACCGGGCCGTACCTCCGCGGGGTCCCCGCGGACGTGGGGAGGAAGGGAAAATGCCGCGCACTGTGTATGACAAGCTGAGGGCGCTCCAGGACGTCCTGTCCAAGAAGTTCGAGGTGGAGAAGGAGATCCAGGAGATCCCGAAGTCCCTCGCCACCAAGACGGAGCTGCTCAACCGGTTGAAGAAGTCCTACATGGAGAAGAGCGCCACCTACCAGGCCACCGCCCTGCGCGTGGAGGACATCGGCCAGAAGCTCGCGGAAGCCGAGCAGGGACGGGAGAAGTCCGAAGGCCAGATGGACGTCATCAAGACGCAG
>DASRZR010000281.1:0-2091 GCA_035686185.1 Spirochaetia bacterium
TGGCTGCGGTCCGTGAAGGCGCGCGAGACGGTGGACGCGGACAGCCCCGCGCGGCGTGCGACGTCGGAGAGACTCGGGTTCTTGCGCGGAGCGCTCTTGCGGGATGCCATGGTCGAAACCTCTCCCACTGTAGCAGAGCCATTGCAAGTTGTCAAACAATTTCAGAAAGCTTTCATTTCATTTCAGAAACTCCTATCCCGCGGCAGCCTCGCCGTGGTACAGTGGGCGCCAGGATCCCGAAGGATGGCGTCCCGCAAGAGCTCCGCAGGCAGAGAACCTCCGCGCAAGAACCCCCGTCTCTCCGACGTGGCGCGACGGGCCGGCCTTTCCCCGGCCACCGTCTCGCGCGCGTTCACGGACCGCAGCCAGCTCAAGCCGGAGACCTACGAGAAGGTAGCGGAGGCGGTGAAGAGCCTGAACTACCGCCGGCCCCGGCGCCCGGCCGCGCCGACTCGCGCGTACACCGTGGCCGTGATCCTTCCTTCCATCCTGGACCCGTACTTCTCCGTTCTGCTGCACGGGATCGACGGCGTGGCCAAGACCTACAACTGCAACCTGCTGTTCTTCGACTCGGCCAACTCGCTGGAGGTGGAGACCAAGAACGTCCACCGCTTCCTGGAATCCGGGGTCTCGGGTGTCATCCTGGTTCCGTCCGCCGACCGTTCCCCGGGATACGACCTGCTCAAGGAGCACGGCATCCCCACGGTGCTGGTGGACCGCCTGCTCGACCAGAAGGACGCGAGCTCCGTGGTGTCCAACGACGAGGAAGGCGCCTACCTCGCGACGAAGTACCTGGTGGACCTGGGCCACCGGTCCATCCTGTACGTCGGCGGGGAGCACGCCACCAGCACGGAAAAAGCCCGCCTGACCGGCTACCGGCGCGCGCTCTCCGAGCACGGCATCCCGGGCATGCCCGGGCTGGTCACCGAGTGCTCGTTCGACGCCGAGTCCTCCTACGCGGCCATGTCGCGCATACTGGACGAGGGGCACACCGCCTTCACGGCGGTCTTTGCCGGGAACGACCTGATTGCCATCGGGATCAAGAAGGCGCTGGAGGACCGCGGGCGGCGCGTGCCGGAGGAGATCTCGCTGGTGGGCTACGGCGACATGCCTTTTTCCAGCCTCATTTCGCTGACCTCGGTGTCCAGCCCCGCCATGGAGATGGGCAAGAGCGCCCTGACGCTGCTGGTGCACATCCTGGAGCACAAGTTCATCAGCTCGCGCCGGATCCTGCTGCGGCCCACGCTGGTGCTGCGCTCCTCCTGCCGCCAGGTCAACGGCGGCTGAGGCGCGGGTCGACCTTCGGCGTCGATCACCCTGCCGCCCGCCGCGGTTGCCGTGGCCGTCCCGGCTGCTCTACATTGGCTCATGCCGGTAGATGCGATTCCCAGCTACTCCTGGCGCGGAGCGCGCGCCCTGGTCCTCCTGCACGAGGAGTCAATGCGTGCCCTCCTGGCGGCCTGGCGGAAGGCCAAGGCCGCCGGCGTGAAGCTGCCGTCAACGGACAACCCCGCATACGCCTCGCTGGACACGGTCCTGCAGCACGTGCTGAAAGCCTCTCGCAACATGCTGTCCTGGATCTGCGAGAAGCTGGAGCTGCCCGACCCCGGGATCGACGATGCGCCGGACCCGTCCCGCGTGGACGCCGAGGCCGAGCGCTACCTCGACCACCTGCTGGCGCGCTGGCGCCTGCCGCTGGCAGGCGTGGACGCCAAGCGCATGGAAGCCGTTCACAAGGACCGAAGCGGCCACGACACGAGCCTGCTCGCGCGCCTGGAGCATGCCGTGCTGCATCCGCAGCGTCACCGGTTCCAGCTCGAGGAGCTCCTGGAGAACCGGTAGGGTGATCCTGGGCCTTGGACGGGCAGCGCGCGCCGGGGTAGACTCCACGGCAAGACAGAGGAGGCCCCATGGCGAAACGCAGCGTCAGCTTCGATGCGATCACGGTCATGCAGATCGTGGTTGCCGTCTTCCTGTTCACACTCGGGCTCATCGGGCTGGTGGACTGGAACTCCAGCCTCGCGCAGTTCGGCCGAAGCGTGAACCGCTTCTTCGGCCGCGCGGACAACCCGCTGAACCTCATCGTGGCGG
>DASRZR010000282.1:0-4537 GCA_035686185.1 Spirochaetia bacterium
GATCGCGCCTGACAATTTCCTGTGGGGCTCGCGCAAGATGCCGGTGGACTCCGTGCCGGAGCGCTACGTGGCCGACGTGGTGTCTCAGCCCGTGGGAAGCCGTTCCCACATCGAAGCGTACAACGAGTTCTGCGCCGACTACGAAAGCGTGGTTGCCAAGACCCTGTTCCTTGCCGGCACCACGTGGACCGGCGTCATGGCGTGGGAAGATCGGCGGGCCGTTGACTACCTGCTGACTCGGGAGGACGTGGACCCGGGGCGCCTGGCCTGCGGCGGCCTGTCCGGCGGCGGGCTTCGCACGATCTTCCTCGCCGGGCTGGACCCGCGGATCCGGGCCGCGTTCTGCGCCGGCTTCATGTCCACCGTCCGGGAGATGACCGCGGAGATGGTGCAGTGGCACACGTGGATGTTCCACGTGCCTCACCTGATGGCGCTCATGGACCTGCCGGACGTGGCATCCCTGCACGGCCCGGCGCCGCTTCTCGTGCTGGCAGACCAGGATGACGAGCTGTGGACGCGGGCGGGCCAGGAGGAAGCGGACAGGAAGCTCGCCCGGATCTACGCCCGCATGGGGGCCGCGGACGCCTACGAAGGCCGGTTTTACCCCGGCCCGCACAAGTTCGACCTTCCCATGCAGAAGGACGCCTTCGACTGGCTGCAAAGGTGGCTCGCATGAAAGAATCCAACGGTGCCCCGCTGTACGCCGACCCCAACCAGCCCCTCAACGCGCGTGTGGCCGACCTCCTGGCCCGCATGACGCTGGAGGAGAAGGTCTCCCAGATGGTGCACGGGGCTGCCGAGGTCCCCCGCCTGGGTGTGCCTTCCTACAACTGGTGGAACGAGTGCCTGCATGGTGTGGCACGGGCCGGTATCGCGACGGTCTTCCCCCAGGCCATTGGCATGGCGGCATCCTTCGATCCGGCGCTCCTGAACCGGGTGGCACACGCCACCTCGGACGAGGCGCGCGCCAAGCACCACGAGGCGCTGCGCCGGGGGGACCGACGGATCTACAAGGGGCTCACGTTCTGGAGCCCGAACGTGAACATCTTCCGGGATCCCCGGTGGGGCCGGGGCCAGGAGACATACGGAGAGGACCCGTACCTCACCGGCCGGCTCGGCGTGGCGTTCGTGAAAGGACTTCAGGGAGACGATCCCCGGTACCTGAAGCTTGTCGCGACACCGAAGCATTTCGCGGCCCACAGCGGCCCCGAGGCCCTGCGGCACCACTTCGACGCGCACGTGAGCCCCAAGGACATGCGGGAGACGTACCTCCCCGCCTTCTTTGACTGCGTCGTGGAGGGCAAGGCCGCCTCCGTCATGGGGGCCTACAACCGCACCAACGGCGAGCCCTGCTGCGCCAGCCCCACGCTGCTCGCACGGATGCTTCGGCAGGAATGGGGGTTCGACGGCTACGTGGTTTCCGATTGCGGCGCCATCGCCGACATCCACCTCCACCACACCGTGACCAGCTCCGCGGCGCGCTCGGCGGCCCTGGCGGTGAAGGCCGGCTGCGACCTGGAGTGTGGACAGGTCTACCCCGCGCTCGTGGACGCGGTGCGGGAAGGACTGATCACGGAAGAGGAGATCGACCTTTCACTCGGCCGGCTTCTGCGCGCGCGCTTTTCACTTGGCATGTTCGATCCCCCGGAACGGGTACCGTACGCCTCCATTGCCTACGAGGTGGTGGACTCCCCGGCTCATGCCGGGCTGGCCCTCGAGATGGCGCGGGAGAGCCTGGTGCTCCTGAAGAACCAGGATCGCCTCCTGCCGCTGCCGCCGGGCGTGAAGCGCATCGCGGTGATCGGCCCCACGGCGGACAGCCGCGACGTGCTCCTGGGCAACTACAGCGGGACGCCGTCCCGTCCCGTGACGATCCTTGACGGGATCCGGCAGATCGCCCCCGCCGGCGCGCAGATCCGCTACGCACCCGGCAGCCACATCAGCAAGGACCTGGATGGTTACTGGGGCGACAGGCCGGACGACGGGTTTGCCGAAGCGGCTTCCGCCGCCGCGCGCGCGGACGTGGTGGTGATGTGCCTCGGCCTTGGCCCGTCCCTGGAGGGAGAGGAGGACCGTGACGATCCCTCGGAAATGAAGGGAGACCGGCTTCGCATCGAGCTTCCGCGAATCCAGCAGAAGCTGCTGGAGCACGTGCACGCCGTGGGAACGCCCATTGTCCTGGTGCTCACGGGAGGCAGTCCCCTCGCCGTGACCTGGGCGCAGGACCACGTGCCGGCCATCCTCATGGCCTGGTACCCGGGCCAGGCCGGCGGCATCGCGGTGGCAGAGGCGCTGTTCGGCAGGTTCTCTCCCGGCGGCAGGCTTCCCATCACGTTCGTGCGGTCCGTTGACCAGCTTCCACCCTTCACCGACTACTCGATGAGCGGCAGGACATACCGGTTCCTGGAGTCGACGCCGTTGTATCCGTTCGGCTACGGGCTCAGCTACTCGCCGTTCCGCTACGATTCGCTCACGCTCTCCGCCGCTTCGGTCCCGGCCGGACGGGAAGTGGGCGTGACGGTCCGAGTGACGAATACCGGCACCGTGGAAGCGGATGAGGTGGCGCAGCTGTACCTGTCCGACCTGGAGTCATCCACGCGCGTGCCGCGCTGGCAGCTTGCCGGCTTCCGGCGCCTGCGCCTCGCCCCGGGCCAGTCCGAGGTGGTGCAGCTCACCATCACGCCGCGGCAGATGTCCGTGATTGGCGATGACGGCAGCCGCGTCCTGGAACCGGGGAAGTTCCGCGTGTATCTCGGCGGCAGTCAGCCCGATGAGCGCAGCCATGAGCTGACCGGCGCCCGTCCGCTCTCCGCAGAGCTCACCGTGACGGGCGCCGCGCTCCGGATGCGGTACTAGCCCGCTGAAACGTACACGTCCGTGGCGCCGGACAGGGCCTTCTCGATCCGGGCGATCACGTCCGGCGTCAGCTTCGGCAGCAGCGCCACCGCCTTCATGTTTTCCTTCACCTGCTCGGGCCGGCTGGCACCGGTGATCACCGAGCTGACGTTCGGGTTGTGTGCGCACCAGGCCAGCGCTAGCTGAGCGGTGCTCGCCCCGAGGTCGGAGGCAATCGGCCCGAGCTTCTTCACCGCCCCGATGAGCGTGTCGAACGTGGGGGTGCCGCCAGCCCCGGCCGGGACGCCGCGCTGCAACGGGTCGGCCTTCAGCCAGTCATAGCCCTGCAGGGCAAGGCGGGAGTCCTTCGGGATCCCGGCGTTGTACTTGCCGGTGAGCAGGCCCGCTGCCAGCGGACTCCAGATCGTGAGCCCCAGTCCCATCTTGGGATACAGCCGCTCGTATTCCTTTTCCACGCGCCGGCGGACGAACATGTTGTACTGCGGCTGCTCCACCTGGGGCGGGTGCAGGTGATGGCGCTGCGCCACCTGCCACGCCTCCATGAGCTGGTCTGCGTTCCACTCCGAGGTGCCCCAGTACAGCGCCTGGCCCCGGTCCACCATCATGTGCATGGTCCAGACCACTTCCTCCACGGGGGTCTCGGGATCCGGGCGATGGCAGTACACGAGGTCCACGTAGTCCAGGTCGAAGCGCTTCAGCGCGCCCTCGATCCCTTCCCGCAGGCGCTTGCGGTTCAGCGTGTTCTTCTCATTGACCCCGGCGTGCAGGCCCCAGAAGATCTTCGTGGACACGATGTAGCTGGCCCTCCGCCAGCCCAGTTTCTTCAGCGCGGCTCCCATCACCTCTTCCGAGCGTCCCGCCTCGTAGGCTTCGGCGTTGTCGAAGAAGTTGACTCCCTCGTCGTAGGCCGTCTTCATGCAGGCGGCGGCCGCATCCACGTCCACCTGCCGGCCGTACGTCACCCAGGAGCCGAGCGACAGCGCGCTCAGCTTCAGGCCGGCCGATCCCATCCTTCGGTATTCCATCGGTTCCTCCGTCATCCTGTCGAGTGTGTGAGTCCAACATACTCCCGGGGCCGGTGTCGGTCAAACGCCGCCCCGGGACCGGCGCCGGCTCACCCGATGGCGAACGCCATGAGCAGGAGTCGAACAACGATGAGAAACCAGCCGGCCGCCAGGATGATGAGCGCCACTTTGCGTGCCGCGGAGGTGAGGATCACGAACACGGTGAGCAGGGACAGGAACCCGATGGGCTCCGCGAGGGTGGAGAGGTTCTTCACGTCCGGAAGGATGTACTGGATGAGCCCCACGACGCCCTCACCCACGTAACGGGCAGTCGTGCTGAGAAACCCGAAGATCTGGGTAAGCAGATCCGGCGAGCTCACACCCAGGGCCCCCTCCCGCCCGCAGTATAGCCTGTCCGGCGTTCCGGGGGATAGTACTTCCCGACCCCTCGGCGTTGGTGTAGCATGCTGGCTCACCATGACCACGGGCGGATCCTCCAGCCTGCCGGGAAGGATGTCCCGGACCGATGCGCTCGCCGAGCTGCAGCGCATCCGGGCGGGCAGCGCGGTCCCGCGCGCCATGGAGTCTCTCGCCGCTCCCGTGGCCATCCTCAACGCCCAGCGCCAGGTGATCTTCTCCAACCCCGCCTTTCAGCGGCTCACGGGGCTTGCCGACGC
>DASRZR010000283.1:0-12484 GCA_035686185.1 Spirochaetia bacterium
CGCCACCAGGTCGCCCCGGCCCGGGTGCGGAGCCGCCAGGATCGACTTCAGGTCTCCGGCCGCCCGGTCGATCTCGTCCATGGCCGGCGCGCTCCGCTCGGGCCCCACGAGCGCCGGGCTTGCAAAGTGGTGGACCTGGTATCCCAGGAAGGCCTGCTGAAGCTCGAGCAGCTCCCGGTTGGCCGGGGTCTGGTCGGCCAGGAACGCCTGCAGGGCCGTCTCCACGTTGAAGACCTGCTGGAGCACCGGGTAGAGGCTGAGCTGGTAGGAGAAGGTGGACTGGCGCAGCGCGTTCTGCACCCCGAGCAGGCTCGACCAGACGTACCATCCGCCGCCCAGCACGAGGCAGACAAAGAGGCAGAAGACGATGAGCACGCCGGCTGGCGCCCTGTGGTTCACGTCAGTGCCCCCGCGTCTGTTCCCGCACGGGCAGCGCCGTGGACAGCAGGTCCCGCAGCAGCGCCTTCTGCTCCGTCAGCACCGGTCCGGCGGCCTGGTTCTGCAGCACGATTCGGGAGAACGCGTTCAGGTAGACCAGGTCGAACCGTCGCGCTGCGTCCCCCGACAGCGGCGGGACGGAGCTGATGATCCCTTCTCCGGAAACCAGCTGCTCCAGGGCGGCCTGGACCAGCGCCCGGGAGCCGACGGACAGACCCATGCCCGTGCCCATCTGCACCACCGGCAGGAACCCCGCGCTCTCCATGGTGGCAGCCTGCGTGGTAGGACGGGTCAGGTACTCGATGAGGTCCGCGGCGGCCGCGGACGCCGGGCCGCGCGTGACGCCCAGGCCTGCCAGCACCACGATGAAACCGCGGCCCCGGGGTCCCACCGGCGCGGGGAACGCAACGAACTCGCCGGGCTGTTTTCGAAACGCGTCCAGGAGCCGGGCGGAATGGTCCCAGGCCACCCACACCTCGCCGTCCAGCAGCGCCTCGTCCATGCGGTTTCGCACGAGGGAGGACGGGGCCACGTACCTGCACAGCCCGCCGAGGTACTGCCACAGCGCCGCCGCTTCCGGCCCGTCGAAGCTGTTCCACATGCTGCCGGTGAACGAGGGATAGAGGTATCCCTCCAGGAACCGGTGCATCAGGCCCCGCGGTCCCATGGGGAAGCCCAGCATCCCCTTTCCGGTTGCCCGGTACATCGCGACGGCCCAGTCCCTCAGCTCATCGTAGGTCAGGCGGTCCAGGCTCGCGCCCCGAGGAAGGTACCTCAGCGCCTGCGTGCTTGCCGCCATGAGATACGTGGCCTGCATCCAGGGCACGAAGTAGGCGCGGTTCGTTTCGAACAGGTTGCGGCCATCGAACCGGGGCAGGAACCGGCGCGGGGAGATCTGGTCCATGATGTCATCCACGCTGGCGAGCGCGCCTGCCTGGTGGAGCTCCTGCAGGTCCACTTCCAGGCTGCCCAGCACGGCCGGGGGCCCGGCATCCGCACCCAGATCCCGGGCCCGGGAGAGGAGAACCGAACGGTCAACCGGCTCGAAGTCCACCGCGTGGCCGAAGTCCTTCAGGATCACCTGCCGCATCACGGTGGCTTCTGGAACGGGAGTGAGCTGGGTGGAAAGGAACAGCAGCGGTGTCGCTCCCGCCGGCGCGCAGAACGCAAGCGCGGCCGCCAGAGCCACTGCTGTGCGGCGCGTGCCGCGTGCCGCTTCGTCCCGGCCAAGCCCTTGCACCCCGCGCGGAACTGGTCGCACAGGTGTTCCTCGTGCGCCGGCGTGCAGGGCCCCGTACAACGAGTCTTCGCTCACGGAGGCTCTCCTATGTGGACTTATTCTACCATAAAGAGACCCCCGCAAGGCCTCCAGTTTCCTTCAGGAGGCAATCAATACAAAGGTTGACTATCCTGATGCCTTTCCGGTATTGTAAACCAAATGGTTGAGCATTCAAGGTCAGAAGATGAGGTCTTCAATGCCCTGTCCCACGCCGCAAGGAGGCAAATGATCGGCATGCTCGCCTCAGGAAATCTCACGGTGGGACAGCTTGCGGACCCCTTTGACATGTCCCTGGCTGCGGCTTCCAAGCACGTCCAGGTGCTGGAGAAGGCCGGACTGGTCCGTCGCGACGTGCAAGGCCGCCAGCACGTGTGCCGTCTGGAGGCCGGACCGCTGGCATCGGCATCCGCCTGGCTTCGGGGCTTCGAGCGCTTCTGGCCGGCGCGCGCCACGGTGGACGAACAGGCGCCGCCCGGGGTAGAGGCGCACTCCACCGGGGATGCGTCGGCTTGCGCGCGCCGGGTGAGCGAGTGGGACGAGGACTGACGCGGTTCCCCAAGGTGGGCCCGTCAGGATAGACTCGCGGCTCCTGACAGGGGAGGACCGTGGAGAACATCGCCTATTCCGTCATCGATTCCAAGGTCATCATGCGCGTGCGGCGCCGGTTCTGCGAGACGCCGGACGAGCTGCTGCAGAGCGACCTGTTCCGAGACCTGCTGCGCCGGTGCCTGAAAGACCTGGCGCGGCGCGACTCCCCGCTGCTCGCGTTCCTGGAGGGGAAGCACGAGCAGGAGTCCACGCTGGACGTCCTCATCCAGACGTTGTCATTCCTCACCAAGATCCCGCTCGCGCTCGTGCCCAACATCGTGGCCGGCGCGGCCTCCTTCCCCGCGCACCGCAAGTGCATGGCGGACTTCGTGGAGCACCTGTACAACTTCTGGCGCAGCTTCGAGCGCTACGCGGTCTGCGACTCGGAGGGGGACGGGCTGGACAAGCGGCCGTACCGCACGTTCAACGAGACGGTGGGGAACTTCTCCCACCTCGTGCGCGGCGTCTACCGAGACGTGCAGGAAGGCATCCAGGGCGAGCATCCACGGATCTACCGGCAGCTCAACGCGGGCGTGGAGATGTCCGCCATCGCGCTGCCGCAGCCCATCCCGCTGCCGGCCGGGCCGTACGAGAAGCTGCGCGGCGTGTCCATCATCCGCCAGGTCCTGCTGAATCCTCCTCTCATCCTCGACCCCCCCATGAACAAGCGCACCGGCTCGTTCATCCTCGTCTCGGAGAACCCGCTGGAGCGCGTGACGGTAAACACGTCGGACTGGCTGTGCTACCCGGCCCGGGTCGGGGACCTCGTCATCCTCGTGTATTTCCACAACACCTTCTTCGAGCTGGGCTTCTCCTTGTGCAACCTCTTCGAGCTGGCGGATGACGCCGACCTTGCCCGCGCGCCGGACGCGATCTACATCTTCGGGGATCCCACCAGCGGGCTGGACGGGATCGCGGAGATGCCCACGGTATTCGCGGAGGACGCGGCCAACGGCGTTTTCGTGGCCGCCGTGCCGAACCGCAGGGAATACGGCTACTTCGGCTACCTGAAAAAGATGGTCCTCACGCTGCACAACGCCATCAAGATGAAGCAGGGCCGTCTCCCGTTCCACGGCGCCCTGTTGTCCCTCCAGCTCAAGGGCGGCCGGGGCGCCACCGTCCTGCTCATGGGAGACACCGGCGCCGGCAAGTCGGAGACCATCGAGGCGCTTCGCGGCATGGCGGAGTCGGAGATCCGGGAGCTGGCCATTGTGGCGGATGACATGGGCTCCCTGGAGCTGCGGCCGGACGGCGTGCGGGCGTACGGCACGGAGATCGGCGCGTTCCTGCGGCTGGATGACCTGAGCCCCGGCTTTGCGCTGGGCCAGATCGACCGGGCCATCATCATGAGCGCAGGCCGCACGAACGCGCGCATCGTGCTGCCGGTCACGGACTACGCCAGCCTCGTGCGCGGCGTGAAGCTGGACGCGGTGCTGTACGCCAACAACTACGAGGAGGTGGACGCCGACCATCCCGTGCTGGAGCGCTTCGGCACCGTGACGGAAGCGCTGAAGGTGTTCCGGGACGGCACCTCCATGAGCAAGGGGACCACCACGGCCACCGGCCTGACGCACACGTACTTTGCCAATATCTTCGGGCCGCCCCAGTACCGCTCGCGCCACGAGGAGCTGGCGGGGCAGTTCTTCCAGTCCTTTTTCGAAAGCGGCACGTTCGTCGGCCAGCTCCGCACCCGCCTGGGGATCGCCGGCAAGGAGACCGAGGGACCGCGGCAGGCGGCCCGCGAGCTCCTGAAGCTGATCGCGGAGAACCGCTGAGGCCGGCCGCGTGCCGCGCCAGAACCGCGTGGACCCCTTCGGCGGCCTCGTTGCCACGGAGTGCCGCGGCACCCTGATGGGAAACCGCGGCTGCCTCCACGATGAAGAGCGGCGCATCCGCCGTGCCTACGCGCTGCGCCGTTGGATCTTCTGCGTCCTGGAGTTCCGCGGCCGTCACCGGCAGATCATGGCGCCGGGTCGCTACACGGAGCTGTTCTTCCTGGACGAGGCCACGGCGCTTGCCGCCGGTCACCGTCCGTGCGCGGAATGCCAGAGGGAGCGCTACCTGCAGTTCCGCCAAGCGTGGCTGTCCGCCAATGCCGGGCGGGTGAGCGGGTCCTTCTGCTCCGTGGATGAGATCGATGACGTCCTGCACGGCGAGCGGCTTGCTCCGGGCAGGGCCAAGCGCACCTGGCGCTCACCCCTTGCCGAACTGCCGGCCGGTGTCATGATCGTGGGGGAGCGCGGCGTCCCCTTCCTGGTGCTGGCGGACCGACTCCTGCCGTGGAGCGCCTGCGGCTACGGCCCCGGCATCCGGCGGCCGGCATCGGGACGCGCGGAGGTGCTCACCCCGCCTTCCACGGTTGGGGCCATCGCCGCCGGCTTTGTCCCGACTGTCCACGCGTCCGCCCGCTGATCTCGATATTGATGCGCGTTCATCTTGCGGCTACGATCCGCTTCAGATGAGCAAGAACGACGCCTCCCGCTACCAGCTTCCCCGGACCGTGATGCCCCGGCACTATGACATCACGGTGAAGCCGGACTTCACCTCGTTCCGATTCGACGGCACGGTCTGCATCGACCTGGACGTGCGCACACCGGTGGACCGCATCGTTGCTCACGCCCTGGGGCTGGAGATCCTGCGCGCCCACGTCACCTCCTCCGACGGCGTCCGTCATGACGCCGTGACGGTCCCGTCAGTCCTGAAGCTGGTGGACCCGGTCACCGCGGAGACCACGGAGCATCCGTACCAGGGCGCGGCGGTCATTGACGAGGCCGCGCAGACCGCCACGTTCTCCTTTGGCGCCCGGCTTCCCCGTGGATCGTGGAAGCTGGTGGTGGAATACCGCGGAAGCCTTGTCCAGCCCAGCCTGGAGGGTTTCTACCGCAGCCGATGGACGGACGCCGGCGGCGCGGAGCACTGGATCCTC
Organism: Spirochaetia bacterium; assembly: GCA_035686185.1. Taxonomy (GTDB): domain Bacteria; phylum Spirochaetota; class Spirochaetia; order SZUA-6; family Fen-1364; genus Fen-1364. The sequence goes on from DASRZR010000283.1 coordinate 5,232, forward strand.
TCCACGCAGTTCGAGGCCACCCACGCGCGTCGCGCGTTCCCGTGCTGGGATGAGCCGGCCGTGAAGGCCACGTACGCCGTGACCCTGGTGGTGGACCGGGCCCTCACCGCGCTGTCCAACATGCGCGCAGGCCGGGAGACGGTGGACGGCGCGCAGAAGACCATCAGCTTCCTGCCCACGCCCCGGATGTCCACCTACCTGGTGGCGTGGTGCATCGGGGACCTGGAGAGCTCGCCGCCGGCAATGGCCAACGGCAAGGAGCTTCGCATCTGGAGCGTGCCCGGGAAGAACGCGCTCAAGGGCTACGCGCTGCGCTGCGCGAAGTTCGGCGTGGAGTGGTACGAGCGCACGCTGGGCGTGGCCTATTTCGGCGGGGACAAGATCGACATGGTGGCCATCCCGGAGTTCCGCTCCGGCGCCATGGAGAACACCGGGCTCATCACGTACCGCGCCACCGCGCTCCTCGTGGACGAGGCGCGCGCCACCGTGGCGGAGCTGCAGCGCGTGGCGGAAGTGGTCACGCACGAGCTTGCCCACATGTGGTTCGGGAACCTCGTCACCATGGCATGGTGGGACGGCCTGCCGCTCAACGAGTCGAACGCCACGATCTTTGCCTACCTCGTCATGGCGGACTTCGAACCGGAGTGGAAGATCTTCAACTCCTTCGGCCTGAAGCGCGCCGCGGCATTCGCGCTGGACTCCCTGAACAGCACGCATCCCTGCTGGGCGCCCGTGGGCCACCCGGACGAGGTCGAGCAGCGGTTTGACCGCATCACCTACGAGAAGGGCGGGAGCGTGGAGTTCCAGCTCCACCAGTTCGTGGGGGACGGGCCGTTCTACGCCGGGGCCACCACGTACCTGAAGCGCTACGACCACGGCAATGCGGAGGTGACCGATCTCTGGGACGCGCTGCAGGCCGGGGCACAGGCCTCCGGGCTGCGTCTACCCGTGCGTCGCATCATGGACGCGTGGTTCCTCACGGACGGCCATCCGCTGGTCACCGTGGCGCCGGGCCGCGGGCCGGGCTTCGTGACGCTCACCCAGGAACGGTTCGCGTTCCTTCCCCGTCCCGAGCACGCGCGCCAGGCATGGCCGGTACCGTTGCAGCTTCGGGTGGCGGCCGCGGACGGGTCGGTCCGAACCGAGAAGGTGCTGTTCTCCGGGCGCCGGCAGGAAGTGAAGGTAGGGGAGGGGGCGCGCTGGGTGGTGGCGAACGCCGGCGGCTCGGGCTTCTACCGGGTGCGCTATTCGCCGGACCTGTTGGCCTCGCTCCTGGAGTCACCGTTCGAGCGGCTCGAAGTGATCGAGCGGTTCAACCTTGTGAACGATTCCTGGGCGCTTGTGCGCGCCGGCAAGATGGGCGCGGATGCGTACCTGGACCTCGTGAGAAAGCTGTCGGAGGAACGCGACCCCAGCGTGTGGAGCATCATCGGCGGTTCCCTGCAGGCGCTGCATACGCTCACGGCGGGGGACGAGCGCGCGGCGTTCGAGAAGCTCATCCGCGAGCTGGTGCGGCCGGTCTTCAACCGGCTGGGCTGGGCGCCGCAAGCCACCGAGTCCACCGCCACGCGCGAGCTTCGCGGGTCCCTGGCCGGCCTCCTGGGTACGGCGGCGGAAGACGCGGAGGTGCGGTCCACGGCGGCCGCGATGTTCGAATCCTGGAAGGCCAACCGCGCGTCCGTGGACCCCAACGTGGTGCCCGCTCTCGTGTCGACGCTGGCCACCATGGGAGACGCGGCGCGTTACCAGGAGTTCCTGGCGCTTTCCCGGTCAGCGCCCACGGACCAGGAGAAGCTGCGCTTCCTCCGTGCCCTGGGGGAGTTCCGGGTGCCGGAGCTCTACTCCGCGGCCATCCGCATGATGCTGACCGAGGTCAAGCCGGACGAGGCGCCGTTCATCCTCGGTTCCTACCTCGGGCTGGAGCATGCGGGGCCTGCCGCGTGGGCTGCCATCAAGGAAAGCTGGTCCACCGTAGCGAAGAAGTTCCCGACCTCCGCCACGGTGAGAATGATAGAGGGTTGCTCGGCCCTGGATACCCCTGAGCTGGCGGCGGACGTGGAGGAGTTCTTCGCGCGCACCCCCGTGGCGCAGGGGGAAATGGCGGTGGCGCAGATGCGGGAACGGCTCAGCGTCAACGTCCGGCTGCGCCGGACAGAAACCCCCCGGCTGGCCGACTACCTCACACGAAACCGATAATAGAAAGAACATGCAGCTCATCACCCGCCTGGAATCGTGGCCGAAGCCGGTTGCCATCAGCGTGGGCGCCGTGCTCCTGGTGGCGACCGGGTTCCTGGACTACGTGACCGGCTATGACCTTTCGTTTTCCGCTTTCTACCTGCTGCCCATCTTCCTCCTGGCCTGGCTGGGAGGTCCGTGGCCTGGCTGGGCAGGAGTAGTGGCGTGTACCGTCGCGCGAACGCTGGCGGACGTGCTGACCGGTCATCCCTACCACAGCCTCCTCCTGCCGTTCTGGAACGCCGGCATGAGGTTCGGACTGTACGCCGTGGTGGCGCTCATCCTGCTGGCGTTCCGCGGCCACGTGGACCGGCAGCGGGAGCTTGCCCGGACGGATGGCCTCACGGGACTTGTCAACCTGAGGGCGTTCCAGGAGGCGGCGCGGGCGGAAGCCGAGAGGTCACGTCGCTACCGCCACTCCCTGAGCGTGGCCTACCTCGACCTGGACAACTTCAAAGGCCTCAACGACAGCCATGGCCACGCGGCCGGTGACGAGATGCTGCGGACCGTTGCAGAGATCATTCAGTCGGCGGTGAGGTCCACCGACATCGCGGCCCGGGTCGGCGGGGACGAGTTCGCGGTGCTCTTCCCGGAGACAGACAAAGCGGCCGTGCGCGCCGCCCTCGCGAAGATACAATCGCGCTTCGACGTGGAAGTGAACCGCCGCCGGTGGCCCGTGGGGCTGTCCGTGGGCGTGGAGACCGCGGCGGTCGGCTCCGCACAGGACGTGCAGGCGATGATCGCGGCGGCCGATGCGCGCATGTACCTCGCAAAGGAGAAGCACAAGGCGGCTGCCCGGACCGCGGCCTCCCGGTCAGCCTCCCCCTCGACGGCTGCCCGACGGTAACCCGCCCGGCTGCCTCCCGCAGCAGCCCCTGCCCATGAGGCCGCGGGCCTCAGGCGCCTCCGGCCCCTACGCCGTCCGAACGGGCAGGCGCAAGAGGGGGAACGCCCGGCCCCGCACACGGACCGCGGCCGTGGCTTCCAGCCGCACGGTCGACCCCGTGAGCGCCTCCAGGACCACGGTCCCGGCAGCCGCCAGCACTACCTCCTCTCCCGGCCCCAGCACGGAGTCTTCCCGCATTCCGCTGCGCGTGACCCAGGCCCGGCCCTCCAGGCACCGTATGCGGCACTGCCCGGCGCGAAGCCTCAGGGAGAAAAGCTCCCCCCGCGCGAGGGAATAGATGGTGGGAACGTTGGTTTGCCTGCTCATCTGTCTGCCTCGCCTTTCAATAAAGCGTTTGCGGGGCCCGCGAACCACCCGGTTCTTGCGTTCTCCGCAGGGGGCGCGTACACTGGAGGCAAAAGCATTTTCAGAATGTGAAAGGAGAAAAGTATGAGCATCAGCCTCGCCAACTTCGCCGCGGCCCAGCAGGAAGCCATGGACGACTTCAAGTTCAGCCTCCAGGGTCCGCCGGATCCCGGATCCCTTGCGGACCTGAAGAGCCGCCTCGCCGCCGCGCGGGACAAGCTGCCTCCCGTCTACCGCACGGCGCTGTACGAACCCTACGTGAAGTTCGTGGACAAGCTGAGCCCCGCGGACTTCTCCGGCATCGTTTCGAACCCGGACACGGCATCGTTCTTCTTCGATTTTGCCCAGGCAATCCTCCAGCACGCGGAAGGCTACAGCGCCCGGGCCACGGGCGCGTTCCAGGAGGTGGTGGCGGATCTCTATGACGGGTTCCTGAGCCACGAGGATCGGCGGAACATCAAGCTGCCGGACCGGCAGACCCTTACGCCCATCGTGAAATGGGGAAACCCCAAGGACGGCCCCTACACGATCACCATCGAGAGCGCGCGGGAGCTCGGTGTGGGCTGCGCCATCGTGAACCTGCCGCCGGCCATCGCCGGTGGGGTGCTCGTGGCGTGGTCCAGCCTGGCTCACGAGACGGCGGGCCACGACATCGCGCACGCTGACGCCGGCCTGGTGCCGGAAATGAAGCAGGCCGTTCGGAAGGCCCTCCTCGCTTCCCGCGGCGTGGGCAGCCCGTCCCTGCGCGGCACGCTGGCCGAGTACTGGTGCGCCTGCATGGACGAGACTTCCGCGGACGTCATGGGAATCCTGAACATGGGACCGGCCCCGGCCATCGGCATGATCCCGTTCTTCCGCTCGTTCCTGAAGCAGTTCGGGGAGTCGCCGCGCCTGCGCAACGACGGTCCCGCGGATGACCCGCACCCGGCGGATATCCTGAGAGTGATGCTGGGCGCGGCGGCGGTGAAGCTCCTGTCATTCCCGGCGGCGGCCGATTGGGCGGCCGCCATCCTTGCCGAGGGGTTGAAGGACCTCACCGCCATCCACCTCAACGGGTCCCAGGGCTCCCCAGGCACCCCGGTGGACCGGGAGGCGGCCCAGGCCTCCGCGGACGTCGTGGCAGCCACGCTGGTGAACTCGCCGTTCGAGACGTTGCGGCAGCACTCCCTTCGGGACATCCAGGACTGGAAGGATGACGATGAGAAGATCGCGCAGGGGCTGCGCGCGGTGCTGCGCCGGCAGGGGGCGCCCGGGCCGGACGAGCTGCACGGGGCGTACGCGGCCCACCTCGTGGCGGCCGCCGTGTATGAGGCGCTGGAAGTCCCGCAGCCGATTGCCCCGGTGTTCCAGGGGATGATCGACGTGCTGAAGCAGATGCACGACGCGAACGCCGCCTGGGGCCCGTTGTACGCCGTGCACCGGGGCAACATTGCAAAGGATGCGGTACTGAGACTGGCCCGCTGATCCCGACCGGCGGTATATTCGAGCACGCCGGGGCGCGGTGCCGGGCCCAGGGGAGGTGCTGTTGTGCGGCGTGCTCTTGTCCTCTGCGGGATGTTCCTGGCTCTCACGACCGGGCTGACCGGTGCCCAGTGGAAGGCCACGCCCCGGAGCGGCAACGGCACCTTTGACGTGGTCCTGGACCCCGCGGACTGAGGGCGCCTCGTCTGTCCGCCCCTGACGCCCGGGATCTGCTTCGGGAAGACAGCCGGTACTTCCTCCACCAGGCGCAGTCCACCCCATGCCTCAACGCGGTCCGCCGACTGGAGGGAATCTACCTGGAGGACGCGGCCGGGCGCCGCTACATGGACTTCCATGGGAACAACGTTCACCACATCGGCTACTCGCACCCCCGGCTGATCGCGGCGCTCAAGACCCAGCTCGATGAGCTGTCGTTCTCTCCCCGCCGCTACACCAACCGCGTGGCGGTGGACCTGGCGCGCGCCATGGCGGAGCTCACCGGCGGCGCGCTGCCCAAGTGCCTCTTTGCGCCCAGTGGCAGCGATGCGGTTGAGATCGCGCTGAAACTGGCGCGCGGTGTCACGGGTCGGCACAGGACCGTATCGTTTTTCGGCTCCTTTCACGGCGCCGGTTTCGGCGCCGCTGCCGTGAGCGGGGACGCCGTCTTTCGTGATCCCCGGCTCGGGCCGCTCGCGCCCGGGGCCCTGTTCGTGCCGCCCCCGTATCCCTACCGCAGCGAGTACGGCTCCTCCGATCCCGATGAGTGCGCGCGGGGATGCGTCTCCGCCATTCGTACCGCCCTCGGGCAGGCGGGGGACCCGGCAGCGCTCATCGCCTGTCCGGTCCGTCCATCGGAATACGTGCCGCCGGCCTGGTTCTGGAAGGACGTGAAGGAGGCCTGCCGGGAGGCCGGCGCGCTTCTCATCTTCGACGAAATCCCCTACGGCCTGGGGAAAACGGGGCGCATGTTCGGGTTCCAGCACTACGGCGTGGAGCCCGACATCCTGGTTACAGGGAAGGCGCTGGGCGGCAGTGTGATGCCGATTGCGTGCGTGTCGGCGCGGGAAGACCTGGACCTGCTCGGAGACCTGGAGATCGGCCATTACACCCACGAGAAGAACCCGCTTTCCGCGGCGGCGGCCCTGGCCACGCTGGGCATCATTCGGGAAGAAGGCCTCGTGGATCGCGCGGCCGGGCTCGGAGCGGCCGCCCTGCAGATGGCGGTCGAGCTCCAGGGCCGGCACCGCCTGGTGGGAGACGTGCGCGGCCTGGGCCTCGTCATGGGACTGGAGCTCGTCTCTGACCCGCTCACCCGGGCTCCCGCGCTGGTGGAGACGGAGCGCGTGTTCCAGCGGGCCCTGGAGCTCGGGCTCAGCATGAAGACAACCGGCAGCATCCTCGCGCTCTCACCGCCGCTTGTCATCACGCGCCAGGAGCTCGAGCGCGCCTTCGACGTGATCGATCAATGCCTGGCCGAGGTGGAGGCACGAGGAAGCGGGCGCGGCGACCACTGATCGCCGGTATCCCCCGCCACTCGGGCCGTGGGCGGCGGGTTGGGCCAAGGGCCAACTGCTGGCGGCCCGTTCGCGGTCTACCTTGGTCTACGTGAACCACGAGGAACTGAAGCGGCGGACACGCTCCTACTACGAAGAGGTCCTGGGCCGTGGAAACATGTCCTTGATCGATCTCCTGTACGCGGACCGCATCCGTGTGAGTGATGACGAATGCGTGAGCCGGGAGCAGTTCAAGGCGCTGGTGGGCAGGTCGATCACCGTCTTCCGTGACCTTGCGGTGCAGGTGAGAGACCAGGTGGCGGAAGGGGACAGGGTGGTCACCCGGTGGACTGCCACGGGCACACAGGCCGGGGCGTTCCTGGGCCTGCCGCCGGGGACGAGGGTGGAGGTGAGCGCCATCCACATTCACCAGTTCGTGGACGGTCGGATCGCCGCGAGGTGGGAGGAAATCAGCAGTACCCGGGCCCCGCGCGGCGCGGAGGCCGTTACGTGACCTTCCACCGGGGCGATGATCACCGCAGGCCCACGCCCCCCGGTTGTGTACGCCGCTGGCCCGAGTTAGAATGGGCTCCTCCAAAGGAACGCACCATGATGGACAGCGCTGATGAGCTTGAAAAGGAATTGGCAGCCAGCCGCGTGACCCGCGTCCCGAGCTCCGTGAAATCGCACTGGAAGGGTTGCAAGAGCTGCCGCTGGCAGTTCGTGGAGTGCAAGGACGGCAGCCTCTACCGCGCGCAGATCAGCAAGCTGGCGCGCTCACCGTGCGCCTCCTGGACCGGTTCCGGTCTCCA
>DASRZR010000284.1:0-3253 GCA_035686185.1 Spirochaetia bacterium
CAGCCAAGGCCGTTGAAGCATTCCTTCGGAGCTTCTCGAAAAGGAGCGGCATCGCCTCTGCCCGGCGCCGGGGGTGTCCCACCGGATACTCCACGGCAACCTCCTCCGTGGCGCTGCCGTCCCGGAAGAACACCTGCACGCTGTTGGCAATCGAGCGCTTCTCCGGGTCCAGGTAGTCCGCGGAATACCGGGGCTCCTCCTCCATCTGCATCAGGGCGCGCAGGGCATCGATGCGAGGGTCACGTGCGGCCTCATCCTCGTAGTGCTCGGCGCGCAACTCACCGTGAATGAGAGCCACGGCCACGGCGTACTGCAGGCAGTGGTCCCGGTCCGCCGGATTTGCCAGCGGCCCGCGCTTGTCGATGATCCGAAGCGCGGATTTCTGCGTGCGGATGCGGATCCGCTGGACCTCATGCAGGCGGCCTTTCACGAGCGGGTGCAGCGCCAGCGCCGCTTCTACGGCGGTCTGCGCGTGGAACTCCGCGGGAAACGAGACCTTGAACAGGATGTTCTCCATCACGTAGGAGCCGAACGGACGCCCCGCGCGAAGCGCCTGGCCCCGGAAGATCGCGTCCTGAAACCCCCACTTCGGAGCGGTCAGGGCGGACGGGTAGCCCGGCTCGCCGGCCATACCCATGAGCGCCAGGCGCACACCGCGCGCCGTGCAGTCACCGGCCGCCCAGGCCTTGCGGAAGCCGGTGTTCGGCTCGTGCCGATAGGTACGAAGCGGTCCCACGTCGATCCACGCGTTGGACAGTACGTTCGCGATGCAGCTCTCATCGCCACCCATCATCCACGTGGCGGCGGCAGCGGTGGCGGCCTTCACGAGGATGACGTGGTCCAGGCCCGCCCGGTTGAACGAGTTCTCCAGCGCAAGAACGCCCTGGACCTCGTAGGCCTTCACCTGGGCCTCCAGCAGCCGTCGGACAGTGACGGGCGCGGGCGCTGTCTGCCGCCGGCTGAGCCAGTCCGAAACGGCCAGGAGCCCGCCGAGGTTGTCGGACGGATGCCCCCACTCGGCGGCCAGCCACGTGTCGTTGTAGTCCAGCCACCGGATCATCGTCCCGATGTTGAACGCTGCCTGCACGGGGTCCAGCTCGAAGCTGGTACCCGGAACCCGTGCCCCCGGCGCCATGAAAGCGCCCTCCACCACGGGCCCCAGCCGGGCGCGGCACTCCGGGAACTGCAGGGCGAGCATGGCGCACCCCATGCTGTCCGCGAGGCTCAGCGCCGCGGAAGCCAGCGCCTCCTCCCTCTGGAGCGGAGCGGCCACGTAGCGGGCGATCTGTGTCAGCAGCGCGTCCACGGCGGTTGCCACTACCTCTCTTCCCGGATCAACGGGACGTAGGCGCGAGGCCCGGGACCGGTGTAGCGGCTGATGGGGCGGATCAGCTTGTTGTTGGATCTCTGCTCAATGATGTGCGCCATCCATCCGCTGGTCCGGGCCAGGACGAACAGGGGCGTGTAGAGGTCCGTGGGGATCCCGCAGAAGCGGTAGGCAAGCGCGCTGTAGAAGTCCAGGTTGGGGAACAGCTTTTTCTGGTCCCACATCACCTGCTCGATCCGCTGCGCAACGGCCAGGAGCTGCTTCTGCTCACGGTCCTTCGCCAGGCGGATGGCCCACTCCTTGATCACCGGGGAGCGGGGATCACTCACCGTGTAGATGCGGTGCCCGAACCCCATGATCTTCTCTTTGCTCTGAAGCCGGCGCAGGATCCCCGCCTCCGCTTCCTCGGGGTCCGAGAAGGCCTCTATCAGCTTCATGGCCTCCTCGTTGGCTCCACCGTGGAGCGGTCCGGCCAGGGCGCCGATTGCCCCCGCGATGGCGGAGTACACGTCGGAGAGCGTGCTCGTGATGATGCGAGCCGTGAACGTGGAAGCGTTGAACTCGTGCTCGGCATAGAGAACGAGAGAGGCGTCCACGCACCTCCTGAGATCGTCCGGCGGGCGCCGGCCGGTGAGCCCGTGCAGGAGGTACCCGGCAATGGAGTCCTCCCCTGCGGGAAGGTCCTTGCCCAGGCGCACCAGGAGCAGGGACGGGAGGACAGCCACCAGCCGATCCGCAAGGTGAAGCGGGTCCGTGGTTGCGTGTTCCGGCTCCAGGTTCCCCAGCAGGGAGACCGCGCTTCTGAGGGCACCCATCATGCTGTCCCCGGGCGGGATCTCCCGCAGAATCCGGGCGAGGACGGGTGGCACCTGCCGCAACCCCTCCAGGTCCCGGCGGTAGCGGGCAAGCTCCTCCGGCCGTGGCAGGTCCCCGCGCAGGAGCAGCCACGCCACCTCCTCGAACCCGGCGTGGGCGGCCAGGTCCTCGATCGCGTACCCGCGGTAGCTCAGGCCCCGGCCCTCCACCCCCACGGTACTGACCGCGGAATCCGCTGCCACGATACCCGCGAGCCCGCCCTCCTTGGCGGCGCCGGCAAACTTCCGCTCGATCTCAGCCATTGCGCTGCTTCCTTTCCTGGGCCTCGTAGCCCAGAAGATCGTACAGCTCTTTCCGCGTCATCATGTCATCGATGACGGCTGCCTGGGTTCCCTGCTCCCGGATGGCGGAGAGAACCTTCTCCGCTGCTCGCGCCATGGCGCGGCTCGCGGAAAGCGGATACAACGCCATGTCCACGCCGGCCTCCGCCAGCTCACCGCGTCCGAAGGAAGGGGTCAGCCCGAACTCGGTAAGGTTGGCGAGCACCGGCAGTCCGGCGGCCTCCTTGAAGGCCCGGTAGTGTTTGAGCTCCCCCAGCGCCTCCGGGAATATCCCGTCAGCTCCCGCGCGGGCGTACGCCGCCGCGCGCTCCAGCGCCGGCTGCATTCCCTCCACGGACACGGCATCCGTGCGCGCCATGATGAAGAAGGAAGGATCCGTGCGCGCATCCAGGGCGGCCTTGATTCGAGCCACCATCTCCTGGGTGCTGACGAGCGCCTTGCCCGGGCGATGACCGCAGCGCTTGTCACTGACCTGGTCTTCTATGTGGATGGCCGCCACGCCGGCACGGATCATCTCGCGAACGGTCCTGCCGATGAGAAGCTCACCGCCAAAGCCGGTATCCACGTCCACGAGCAGCGGCAGGTCCACTGCCGCGGTGATCCGCCGGGCGTCTTCCAGGACGTTGTCCAGCGTGGTGACTCCGAGGTCCGGCAACCCGAAGGAAATGTTGGCTACACCGGCACCGGAGAGGTAAAGTGCTTTGAACCCGATCCGCCGGGCCAGCAGCGCCACAAGCGCGTTCGGCGTGCCAGCGACCTGCAACGGCTT
>DASRZR010000285.1:0-3085 GCA_035686185.1 Spirochaetia bacterium
CAGTCCGATGAGGAAAAACAGGACGGCCGCGATGAGCACCGTGACCGGGTCCTGGAACTGGAACCCCCAGCCCAGCAGCCTGCCCCCCGCGCGAAGCCCTTCCAGAACGGCGGCGATGACCCAGAAGGACACGAGCACGCCGAGGGTGAACAGCAGCCCGCTGCGCGCCGCGCCGTCCCGGCCGTGCCGCATGAGCGCCAGAGCCTTCAGGGAGATCACGGGCAAGACGCACGGCATCAGGTTCAGGATGACGCCTCCAATGAACGCGAGCAGGATGGCGGAGATCAGGCCCATACCGGCGGCAGCGCCGGGCTTCACTGGCACGTCCACGGTCCAGGCGCGCGTCTCCCCAACCGGTCCGATTTCGTCGCTGACCAGAAGCCCCGTGAGCCGGTCCGGCGCCTTCACGCGAGGTTCCCGCGCCAGCCTCAGCCGGACAGAACCGGCCGTCCCGCTCACCTCCTGGGGAGCCGAAACCTTCAGGCCGTCCGCGGCCGGGTAGAACGAGAACCGGGCTCCCGTGAACCCGGGTCCGGTGACTGCCAGGGTGATGCTCTTCTCATCGCCGGAAGCCGAGAAGACGGCGTCATCCGGTGTGGAGGGCAGGTGCGCCCGCGCATCGTCGAACGCCGCGGTCCAGGCCCTGTCCGGCATCGGGGGTCCGGATCCCACCGGCAGGGAAAGCGAGAGGTCGGCCTTTCCCGGCGTGCATTCCACTCGGCAGGCAAGCCACTCCGCGTGCGCTCGAAGGACCACTGGCGTGTCCTGCGCCAGGGTCGCCGGCGGCGTGATCTCGGCGAGCAGGAGCACCCTGCCGGGATAGCCGTAGGTCACCAGTCCATCCTGGATGAAGCGGCGCGGCACCGGCCACTGCACGGGGCCGGCAGTAAACCCGGGCGGCAGGTCCCAGGCAACGGTCGTGGGCAGACCCGAATCCCCCGGGTACTTCCAGTAAACGTGCCAGTCCGGCTGCATGGAAAGGACAACGGCAGCCGTAAACGGCTTCCCGGGTGCCACGAACGCCTGATCCGCCGCCAGTTGGGCCGCAACGGGGCCGCCGGTAACTGTGCGGAAGTTTCCCAGGCTCGGGACGTCTCGTGCCTGTGCAGAGAGCCCCGGGGAGAAAAGGGAAGCCAGCAGTGCTGTCAGAATGGTCAGAATTAACGTCATGCTGCCGGTTTGAACCTTCCTAGTTGATAATATCTTCCTTTGGCAATAATATATGTCCAACGGAGCCTCGCTGGAATGAGAATCACCACCAAGGGTCGTTATGGGCTCCGCGCCGTCATCAACCTGGCGCGGTCCAACCATAACCGACCTGTCTCCATAGGCTCGATAGCCGCGGAGGAAAACGTTTCCTCGGAGTTCCTTGAGCAGATTTTCTTCAAACTGAAGAAGGCAGGTCTCATCCGTTCGGTCAGGGGTCCCGGGGGTGGTTTCGTTCTGAACCGCGGGCCGGGAGAGATCTCCGTGCAGGACATACTGTCCGCCGTCGGTGAGACTCATGGGCTCACCCCCTGTACGCTCCGAAGAAAGACCTTGTGCGACAGGCCGGAGCCGTGCGCCGCGCACGACATCTGGACCGGTCTGCAGAAGACAATGGAAGACTACCTGACCAACGTCACCTTGAAAGACATCATCGCCAAAAACAGCGACAAGATGCTCTCCAAGCTGGCGGCAGGCCAGGACTTCTCGATATAGATCTTCCCGCCGCGCGCCAGCTAGCTGGCCCGCTCGACTGCCTTCCTTCCAAGCTCCCGCATCTCCTCTTCCAGCCCCAGGTCATAGGCAAGGTCCAGCGATGAGTAGCGGTTTCTGAGAAGCCGCACGCTTCGGAACGCCAGGGAGGCATCCCGAGGCTCGACTCCAACGTCCCGCAGCGAGAAAGGGAATCCGATGCTTTCCAGCGTGTCTGCCGATGAGGAGAGCTCCGCCAGGATGGTGGAAGCGAGCTCTGAAATCCGGGCCCGGGCCTTCCCGTAGGCGGCAAGCCGACCCTGGAGGTGGACCCGTCCAGCGGGCCGGTCCGCCATCTCGGACCTGATCCGTGCCAGGAACGGCCGTGCCCCGTCCTCCAGGGTGCCTTCCCAGCCGGGCTCCCTGTCAAACGCGGCCAGCCGACGCGCTTCGTCCACCGCGTAACCGGAAAGCCGGGCGTATAGGCCCTGGTAGGCCGTCAGCATGATGCGGCTGGCCACGCCCGTGAGGATGCCGTGAAGGTTCCACCGCTCGTTTCTCACGCAGTCCGCTGACTCCCAGAAATGCGCCATGGTGTGCTCCGCGCTCGCCGCTGACCGGGAACGCGCCAGCGCCTGCATGGCAAACCCGGAGGAGAGGGCGGCGTCCGTGAGCGTGCGGGCCGCCTCGGCCGGATCCGAGGCGAGGTGGCGCGCGGCCTGCAGCGCGGTGCGGGCTGACTGCAGGGCCATGTCCGCAACAATCGGGCAGTACTCCTCTCCGGTCACCAGGAACGCGAGGTTCCAGTCCAGGAAGGACAGGAACTTGGCCAGCAAGTCCCCGAGCCCGGCCAGGTGCATGTCCCGAGGCGCCTTCTCCATCACCTCCAGGTCACAGGCGATGAGCTCGGAGGCCCGGGCCGGGATGGAGCCATGGAAGGCCTCCACGTTGATAGCCGCCGTTCCCGAGCTGTAGGCGTCCACGGACGGGGCCGTGGCCACGCACCAGTTGGGGACGTCCAGCACGAGGGACAGGCGCTTCACCAGGTCGCTCACCACGCCGCCGCCCACCGAGACGAGGAGGCCCGGCGCCGCGGCCCTCGCTTCCACGGCAAGGCTGTCCACCAGCGCGGCGGTGGGGTGAGGTTTCGGCGCGCCGGGCAGCACGCGGGACACGAGCCGGGCCGGACGCGCGGCTTCCTTCCATCGGCGCCCAGCGGCCTCTTCCGTGTTCTCGTCGCTCAGCACCCAGACCACCGTCCCGCCGGCGACCCGCTGGGCCAGCTTCGCGCCGGATTCCTCCAGCGCGCCACGGGAGACGAGCGTCTCCCGTGTTGCCAGTCTGTGCACGGCGCCGCAGGCGCACACGAGGGTGCCGCTGGCGTCGAACCGGGAGAGGAAGTCCTTGT
>DASRZR010000286.1:0-3022 GCA_035686185.1 Spirochaetia bacterium
AACCGGCCGGGGCGGAGAGGGGCACGCGGGCGTCCCCCCTCCGGTCAGTCCGGCGCGATCTTATTTCCCTGAGGTGATTCGAGCGATGGTCTTCTCGAACTCCACTACCGCGTCGTCAACAGACTCCGTGTCGAAGATGACCTTGGATACCAGCTCCACCTCGGCCACGTTGAGCTGCCCGAGATACAGGTTGCCCGGCATGGGCTGTCGCGTGCTGGCAAACTGCTTCATCTCCACCGCGTGGATGGGGTCCTTCGCCCAGGCGGAGGCCGCGAGGTTGGGCCGGCTGGGGGGTGGGTTGGTGATGAGCTTGGAGTTGAAGTCTGGGGACATGATGAGCTTCAAAAACGCCAGCGCTAGCTCCTTGTTGGGTTCCCCGGCGGGGATCCCGAGCCCGAACCCGGCGCCGTAGGAGCCGTCAGGCCCGTCGGCGCTCATCTTAGGGATCATCGCCTGGCCCAGCCACGGCTGGTCCCTGAGGCCGGGGTTCTGGTCAAGCATCCAGGAGCCGTTGATGCGCATGCCCAACTTACCGTTCACGAACAGCTTATCGTTGCCCTGCTGGTCCAGCGTCGCGAAGTCCGGAGGAGAGAACGGCCTCAGGTCGTGCATGAGCTTCAGGTATCCACGGAACTCCGGGGTGTTCACGTTGGCCTTTACGGCGCCGGAGTCATCCACGGTGACCATGGTCCCGGGGGAGGCACAGTACAGGGACGACATGGTGAACTCCTTGACCGGTAGGTCATATGCGTTGCCGTAGGTGCGCGTCACCCCGTCCCCGTTGGTTTCCATGGTCAGCGCTTTGGCCGCAGCCAGGTATTCCGCCCACGTACGCGGCGGCTGGTCTGGGTTCAGGCCGGCCTTGCGGAAGAGGTCCTTGTTGTAGTACAGAACCCGGGTGTCCATAGTGTACGGCGTGGCGAAGTGCCTGGCTTTCCATGTGTACATGGCAAGCACGCCGGGCACGAACTGGTCAAAGTATTCCTTGCCCACCAGGGGTCCGAGGTCCAACAGGAACCCGGAGTTGGACAGCGCGGGGACGTGTGCTACGGCCATCAAGTTCACATCCGGCGCGTTACCGGCCTGGAACATGACTTGGTATTTGTCAATCCACGTCATGAACGGGTCGCTCAGCACTTCCGCGTCCGCCCCGGGGTACTGTTTCTTGAACGTCTGCACCAGCCGGGCGAAATCCGGCTTCAGCGCGTCGATGTTCGTCCACTCGGAGATGGTGTAGAACGTGACTTTTCCCGTCAGACCTTTGGCCGCTGCCCCTTTGCCGTTCTCCGCCTGCGGAGACCCGAAGGTCGCCGCCGCAACGAGCGCCGCCGCGGCGAGAGCCAGAACGAAGACTCTGTGCCGATGTCTCATGGAGATCCTCCTCTCGGTTTTTCGATGGCGAGTATGAGATTGGTACCCGTGGCCTGCAAGCTGGCCGGCGTGCTAATATAGAGGTTTCCGTGATGTCCGCCGCGTATTCGAGAGAGCAGGGAAAGCCGGAAAAAGTCATGAAAACACAGGCCCTGCTCGCGTAGCATGGACGTCGTGCGTGACACGGAAGACATCGCGGCCGGCCGCGTGGACCTGATGGCGTTGTATTGGACCCTGGCGGGCATCTACCCGGGTGACGGGGAAATCAGTCGTTTCGAGTTCCGGGACCGCATGGAAGGCGCCGCGCGGGCCAGCTTCACGGGAATCGGCCTCTGGCACACTGACTTGAAGCACCTTCAGCGCGGCATGTCCCTGCGGGAGATGAAGCGGATCCTGGACGACAACGGGATGGTGAACCTACACCATCCGCATAGTCCCCCAGGAGCTCCTGGTGAGCATGGAGCTCAACGACGTCGGCCTGCCCGGCACATTGGATCACAACCCATCGGCCCGCCGCTTCTGCGGAGAGGGCGACTATGACCTGGTGGGGTTCATTCGGAGCGTCCGTGATACCGGCTTCTGCGGTCCCTGGGTCGTGGAGGTGATCAACCCGGATTATGCCCGGCTTCCCCTGGAGCAGATGGCCGGAAAATCATACAGGTCCACTGCGGAAGCCCTGAAACGCGCGCGCCGCATCCTGATTCGCGCTCAAGGCTTGTCGGCGGGCCGGTCCACCGCGTCCCGGTACTCGCTGGGCGTCATGCCCGTCAGCTTCACGAACACCTTCGTGAAGTGCGTGACGTTGGTGAACCCGATCTGCTCGGCCACCTCGTACACCCGGGCGCGGTGGTCCCGCAGCAGCTCCTTGGCCCGCTCGATCCGCGCCCGCTGACGGAAATGGGAGAAGCTCTCCGACATCTGCCGGCTGAACTCCCGGCTCAGGTGGCCGGAGCTGACCATCAGGCGCCGTGCCACGGCCTGCAGGGACACGTCCGAGCGAAGGTCTTCCCGAACCAGGTTGACGGCCTCGTTGATCCTGCGGCTGATCCCGGGGGACACACGGCTTCGCACTATTTCCGACAGCCGTTCCAGGTGCGCCCGGGTGGAATCACGGATTTCGTGAACGCTGCGGTCCTGCGCGATGCGGGGACCGAGGTCTTTCACCTGGGACACGACGGTCGCAAGCGCCGGATAGTCCTCAAGCCGTGCCACCACTCCATCAAAGACCTTTGCCGCCTCGAGACGCACTATGCCGGGCCCCGGCAGGCCGCCCTCCTCAGCCGTGCGGGCCAGCATTCCCGCGAACAGGCGCCAGGCGAGCGCATCCAGGTCCGGATCTTCGACACCCATGATCTGCTCCACCAACTCCTCGGGCGTGAGCGCGGCGGGCCGCCGGCGTGCCAGGGCGGCGCGAAGCTCCCGGAACTCCTTGGGGTCCCGTGCGGCGGTGAATGGGCCGCCCGCCCCATCATGTGGCGCTCCAGACGCCGCGAGCGCCCACGATGCTTCCAGGTACAGCTCGGTGGGGTCCGCGCGGGGACCGCCCGCTGCGGAGATCCCGGTCTGCCCGGGCATGGACTGCAGCCGGGAAGGCAAGGCGGGCCCGCCGTACACGCCGAGCACCACCTCGGTCTCGGCCAACCTCAGAACG
>DASRZR010000287.1:0-6246 GCA_035686185.1 Spirochaetia bacterium
CGTCTACCAGCGCGTGAAAGGGGAGCGCCTGGACACCGGTGAGCCGGCCGGATACCTGGAGGCGATCATCCGCTATTCCCGCACGCAGCCGGAGCTGGCCGCGGTCCTGGACCGGGCGCTGGCGGAAGGGCCGTTGGGCGCGGGGGCCGGCGCCCCGGGGCGGGCGACCTGACCCGCCGCGTCGTTCTCATCGGGTTCATGGGAAGCGGCAAGTCCACCGTGGGCCGGCTGCTTGCCCATCGGCTGGCCTTTGACTTCGTAGACACGGACGCGCTGGTGGAAGCGCGCGCCGGGCAGACGGTGGCAAACCTGTTCCGCACGCTCGGCGAGCCGGCGTTCCGCGCGCTGGAATCGCGGGCGCTGGAATCGCTTCGGGACCAGGACCGGGTCGTGGTGGCAACAGGAGGAGGCGCGCCGGCTCAGCAGGTGAACCGCTGGTTCTTCCAGGGCTCGAACGTGTTTCACCTCCGCGTGTCCCTGGAGACCGTCCGGCAGCGCACCGCGGGAGACCGCGACCGTCCCCTGCTCGCCCTGGAAGAGCCGGCGCTGCGAGCGTTGTTTGAAAACCGGCAGCCTGTCTACGAATCCCTGGGAGCCGGCGTGCCGACGGACGGGCGGGAGCCGGCCGAAATCGCGGAAGAGATATTCCGGAAGCTCAGCCTCGCGGACGGGCTCTAGGAGTCCCAGGCGCCGGCCGCTTGCGGGTAGCGGGCTACGAGATCCTTCAGCGTGACGCGCCCCTCGTAGAGCGCCTTTCCCAGGATCACCCCGCAGACGCGCGCATCGGCCTGCTGGGCCACTGTTGCCACGTCCTCCGCGCTCCCGATCCCGGCGGAGAGCACGGTGGGCAACTCCGCGGCGCGCGCCACGGCGCTGGTGCGCTCCACGTCCGGTCCGGCCAGTGTGCCGTCCCGGCTGATGGACGTGTAGATGAGCCAGCGCACGCCCAGGGCGCGCAGCCCGGCCGCCACGTCCGTGTCCGCGCGCGCCGCCTCCTCTGTCCAGCCGGATATCTTCACCCGGCCGTCACGGGCGTCCACTCCCGCGGCAAAGCGCGGACCCAGCGCTGACACCCAGCGCGCCACTTCATCGGGGGACCGTATTATC
Organism: Spirochaetia bacterium; assembly: GCA_035686185.1. Classification (GTDB taxonomy): domain Bacteria; phylum Spirochaetota; class Spirochaetia; order SZUA-6; family Fen-1364; genus Fen-1364. Next base: position 1,108 of record DASRZR010000287.1, read on the forward strand.
GTGGTGCCCACTACCAGCCGGTCCACGCCGGCTTCCAGCATCGCGGCGGCCTGCTCCCGGGTGCGCACCCCCCCGCCCACCTCCAGCCGGCAGGAGACCGCCTGGCGGATACGGCGGATCACCTCCCGGTTGTCCGCGCCCTTGCCCTCCGCCGCGTCCAGGTCCACGACGTGGATCCACCGCGCGCCGTCGCGCTCAAATCCGCACGCGGTCTGCACGGGGTCAGAGGAATAGGAGGTGACGTCGGTGAAACGACCCTGCAGCAGCCGCACGCAGCGGCCGGCCCGCAGGTCGATTGCGGGCACCAGGAGCATGGGGTCAGCCGGCGGAGCGGGGAAGCGGCTCTTCGAACCGCTCCAGGCCCGCCAGGAAAGAGGCGCGGATGCGCCGCTCCGTTTCCTTGGGGTTCGGAGAGTCGAGCAGGAGGTCGCGGTCTTCCTTCTCCCTCAGGCAGCGCACGAGCGTGGACAGCGTCTGCAGATATTCCAGGGAGAGGCTCGGCGGGGAGGCGATCACGAACAGGAGCCGGACCGGCTCCCCGTCCGGCGCGTCGAACGGGATTCCCAGCCGGGAGATGCCCAGGCCGATCAGAACGCGCGACACTCCTTCCACCCGGCCGTGCGCCACGGCCACGCCATGGCCGAAGCCGGTGGAGTGCTGGCGCTCCCGCTCGATCACCGCCTCTTCGAAGCGGGACACGTCGGCGAGCGCGCGGAACACGGGGGCGCGTCGGATGGTTTCTCTTATTGCGTCGAACTTGTCGGTGCTGAGCAGCTCAGCCACCACGGTGCCGGAACGGAAGCAGTGCGTTGTGCTCATTCTTCAGTACAGGCAGGAATATAGTGATCGGCAGCCGGCTGTGTCAATACGAGAGGCCCGCTGACCGGCCCCCGAATTCCCCGTGTCCTGCGCCCGTACACTTTACATTATCGGCGCCGCGAGTTATTCTCCGTGAGAGTGCGGCCGTGGGCCGCATCGGAGTATCGGTAGCGGGAGGGGAAAGCAGTGGCGAAAGCACAGGCAAAAAAGGCAGCGACCAAGGTCCCGGACAAGCTCACCAGCGCATCGCTGATCGGCTATCTTTCGGAGAAGAACGGCCTGGTCCGCAAGGACGTGAAGCAGGTCCTGGAGGACCTGTTCGAGATGATAGAAGCCGGCGTCATGCGCGGAGAGCGCGTGGCCATCGGCAAGGTCGGCAAGATGTTCATCCGGGTCCGCCCGGCGCGCGCGGCTCACCCCGGGCGCAACCCGGCCACCGGAGAAGAGATCATGATCCCGGCCAAGCCGGCCACCAAGGTTCCGCGGTTCACGTTCAGCAAGACGTTCAAGGAAGCCGCGCTGAAGGCCAAGGCAAAGAAATAGACCCCGTGTCCGCCGCCGGAGGTCCCGGCGGCGGAGCGTTCCCTCCAGCCTCTAGAACAGCTTCTCCACCACCGTCCGGTCAGAATCCGCCAGATCGTAGGATCGAAGTTCCGCGGGCAGCACCCACGCCAGCGCGTCATGCTCCCGAAGCACCGGCTCCCCGTCGAAGTCCGCCACCCGGTAGACGAGCAGGTCAAGCTGCAGGCCGTCCCCCTGCCAGGCTGCGGTACACAGGAGCTCGCCAATCTGCGCGCGCACGCCCAGCTCCTCGTCCAGCTCCCGGGCCAGCGACTGCTCCGGGGTTTCCCCCGGCTCGATCTTGCCGCCGGGGAACTCCCACTTGCGTCCCATGTGCCGGCCGGGCGTGCGCCGGGCGATGAGCACGCGCCCGTCCCGCCTGAGTATTCCCGCGGTTACCGTCATCGCGACTTCTCCACGCCGACCCGGGCGCACCACGGCCCCGCCAGGCAGGCGGAGCACCGCGGAGAAAGGGGCGTGCACACGGCCTGCCCGTAGCGCACCAGCAGCTCGTTGATCCCGATCCAGTAGCGTCGGGGCAGCACGTGCCGGAGCGCCATCTCGGTCTGGTCCGGGGTGCGCGTGTCCACCCAGCCCATGCGGTGGGAGATCCGGTGCACGTGCGTGTCCACGCAGATGCCGGGCAGACCGAAGCCGAGGTTGCGAACGAGGTTCGCCGTCTTGCGGCCCACACCGGGAAGCGCCAGCAGCTCTTCCATGTCGGAGGGAACGGCGCCGCCATGACGGTCCAGGAGCTCGCGAGACACGGCGCACAGGTTCTTCGCTTTCGTGCGGTAGAAACCGGCCGGGTAGATGGCCCGCTCGATGCGCGCGGCCGGCAGCGCCGCCAGCCGGGCCGGTGTCGGGGCCAGCGCGAACAGCGCGCGGGAAGCGCGCTCGGTCACCTCGTCACGGGTCCGCAGGGAGATCAGCGTGGAGACGAGAACTCGAAACGGCTCGTGATCTTCCCGCGCGATGGCCGACACCGACGGAAGATCGTGCTCCGGCCGCGCGGCGGAAAGCCCGCGGCGCATGGCGCGGAAGATGGCGGCCCAGCGGATGGGAGCCGGACGGCCCATCCCTACTTTGCGTTGACCTTCAGGCGCGCGAACACGAGCTGCTCCACGTCGTCCTTCTCCTTTTCCAGGGAGAAGGAGATCTCATCGATCAGCAGCTTCAGCGCGCTGTCGTAGAGCTTGCGCTCCAGGATGGGAAGCTCCTTGATCCGGCTGCGGTGGTACAGGGCGCGCACCACGTTGGCGATGTCGATGATGCTGCCCTTCTTCAGCAGGTCGAGGTTCATCTGGTAGCGCAGCTTCCAGTCCGCGAGGACCGGCTCGTACTCCTCCGCGATCAGCCGCAGCGCTCTCTGGGATTCCTTCTTTCCGACGATGGCGCGGATGCCCAGCACGTCCGCCTTGTCCACCGGCACCATGACCGTCATGTCAGAGACTTCCAGGTAGATGATGTAGTACAGGAGCTTCTTGTCCCGGAACGGGCGCTCCTCGATGGCCTGGACGTGGCCGACCCCCTGGAGGGGATACACGATTTCCTGGCCCACCTTGTACTTCGTCGGTGCGTGGCGCGTGGGCTTTCGGGGGGATTTCATGCACACGATAGTACCAAGATTGACGCCGCACCGTCCAGTTGCCCCCGCTCAGGCCCGCGCTGTGTCCGCGTGCGGCGCCGCGGTGGCACGGGGTCCGGAGATGGACTATAGTGAGGGACACCCATGAATCAGCAGCGGCGCGTGGCAGCGTTGGTGGTATTTCCCCTCCTCATCGTGGCGCTCGTGGTTCCCGTGCTCGTCTGGCATTCGGAGCTGTGGAGGATCTTCGGATCCGTCCGGCGGATCCGCGACTGGATCGAGGGCTGGGGCGCCGTAGCGCCGCTCGTGTTCGTCGGCGTCCAGGTGGTCCAGGTAGTGGTGTTCGCCATCCCCGGGGAGGTGGTGCAGATCGCCGGCGGCTACCTCTTCGGCGGCGGGGTGGGAATACTCCTTTCCCTGGGCGGCATCCTCCTGGGATCCACGGCCGCGTTCTACCTCTCCCGGCTCCTGGGACGACCGTTCGTGGCCGCCGTGGTTCCGGCGGCGCAGTTGGAGCGTGTGGAGAAGCTGCTGGAGTCCCCCAGCTCCCGTATCGTGTTCTTCCTGCTGTTCCTGATCCCGGGGGTGCCCAAGGACATCCTCTGCTACATTGCCGGGCTCACGCCCATGGGCTTCTTCTTCTTTCTCGGGGTGTCGATCGTCGGCAGGCTTCCGGGCATCGTGGGAAGCTCGATGATCGGAGGAGCGGCCCGGTCCAGCCGCTGGGTGGCGCTGGGCGTCCTGTCCGTGGCAGCCATCGTGCTGTTCATCGCCGGCCTGATCCTGCGGCCGCGCCTGCAGGCGCTGATTGAGCGTGTGGCCGGGCACCACGGCGCTGAAGCGCCGGCGGAGGCCCCCAAAGGGAACGCCGCGGCTACGGGGTCTTCACCGCGGCGGCGAACCGCTCGCCGAACTCCTCGCCCTTCTTCAAGAGGTCGGCAGTAGGGCTTCCTCGGAACTCCAGGACGTCGGTCACGTCCCACTTCAGCGGCTCGGCGAGCTTGCGGAAGGCGGCCATGCCGCCCTTGCTCCAGCCGTAGCTGCCGAAGACGGCCGCCTTCTTGTTGACCACCCGCTTCAACGCCGCCATCTCGATGGCCTGCGCCACCGGCGGGAACAGCGTGCCCTCGTACGTGGGGGCGCCCACCATGACCCCGCGGTACGTCCACAGGGACGGGAGGATGTAGCTCGCGTGCGTGCGGGCCGCGTCAAAAACCTCCACGGGGAGGCCCGCACGGGAAATGCCCTGCGCCACGGCGTTCATCATCTTCTCCGTGTTCCCGTACATGGAGCCGTACACGAGCGTGACGCCGGTTTCCCCGCCGCCCTGGGCAAGACCGGCCCACCGGCGGTACAGCTCCACGATCCGGCCCGGGTCCCTCCGCCACACCAGCCCGTGGGACGGGGCAATCACCTCCACCGGCACGCCGGCCAGCTTGTCGATAGCGGCGAGCGTGGGCGTGCTGAACTTCGCCACGATGTTCACGTAGTAGCGGAGCGCCTCCCGCTCGTAGAACAGGAGGTCCGACACCTGGTCGTCAAACATCGTGCCCGGCAGCGACCCGTACCCCCCAAAGGCGTCGCAGGAGAACAGCACGCGGTCCGTGACGTCGTAGGTGACCATCGTCTCCGGCCAGTGCACGAACGGCGTGTGCACGAACTTCAGCGTCTTCTTTCCGAGGGAGAGCTCCTCCCCGTCGGCCACGGTGCGGATGTTCTCCGTGATCCCGTAGTAGGCGGCCAGCATCTCGCGCGCCTTCTCCGTGGTGACGAACGTGCATTTCCCGTGCAGGCGGGACAGCGCCCGGATGGCGCCCGTGTGGTCCGGCTCCATGTGGTTGAGCACGATGTAGTCGATGGAGGACAGCGGCAGCACGGATTCCAGCGCCTCGAAGTACTCGTCTCCCTTGAAGCCCTTGGACAGGTCCACGATGGCGTTCTTCTCGTCCCGCAGGACGTAGGAGTTGTACGTTACCCCGGCCTCGCTCACGGGCCAGATGCCTTCGAACAGGTCCGTGGTCCGGTCATTGAGGCCGATCCAGAAGACGTTCGGGCGGATTTCCATCGTCGGCATGACGCTCCTCCTCGGCGTGTGGCGATATCGTCGATTCTATGCGGTGCCGGGACGGCGCCTAGCGCGCCATGGCGATTCCCGGCGGTGTGGCACGTGC
>DASRZR010000288.1:0-2294 GCA_035686185.1 Spirochaetia bacterium
GAAATGTCGCGGATGGTCTTGTGCGGGTCCTCCACCCCGAAGAGCCAGGCCCGGGCATCCGTGATCTGGTACTGGATGATCCACTCCACGTCCACGATGTTGAGATCCCCGGTCAGCATGATGGATTCCGAGGAGTAGTCCGCGTTGGAATAAGTGGACACCACGCCGGACTCCACCGTGCGGAATCCGAACTCCTCCTTGAGGATCCTCTGGGTCGGCACGTTGTAGTTCTTCTCCACGCCGAAGGGGATCTTGAAGTGCAGGCCGGGCCCGACCATGCGGGAGAACTTGCCGAAGTTCAGCACGACGGCCTCTTCCTTCTGGTCCACCACGAAGAAACTCGAGAACAGGAGAATGAGGCCGAGTACCACGCCCACGACGATCCATAGGAGCGCCGGCGTGACGCGGAGGCCTTTCCGCGGCGTGACGTCCGTCATTCGCTTCCCTCCTGGGGAGACCAGTGTAGGGTCACTTGCACCGCGGAGTCAACGAAGCAGGGGGCGGACCCGGGGATGAGGCGGCGCCCTACCAGAACGGGTCCAGGGACAGCGCGCGGTTTCCCGCGAGGAGGATCCGGCGTGCCTCGCTCCTGCGCGAGGCGTTCAGCTTCATGTAGATGTGCTCGAGGTGCTTGGAAACGGTGTGGCGGCTGATGAACAGGCGATCCGCGATCTCTGCCGTGGAGAGGCGCTGCGCAAGCAAGACGGCGACCTCCATCTCGCGGGGGCTCAGGCCCGCTTCCGCCACGGGCGCCCGCGCCTCCGTGCGCCCGCCCGTGACAAATCTCTGGATTTCGCGGACCAGGGAATCGACGTCCCCCACGTACCAGAGGTGGTCGTTGCCTCCGAGCTCCACGTAGCTTGCTCCCCGTATGTGGGTCGCGAGGTACCGCCCCTGGTCGATCGAGATGGCCCGGTCCCCGGCACGATGGAGCACCAGCGTGGGGACGGCAATCGCGTCCAGGGCAGACCTCGAATCGACGGCCGCGTTCATTCGGAACAGGTTGATGACGGCGCCCGGGCTGGACGCGTCTTTCAGGTAACGCGCCCACCAGTGGCGAAACCGATCGTCCTGGGCAAGGGATGGAGCCCAGCTTTCGATGTTGACAGGGCCGCCCCACTCACGGCGCCACATGTCGTACCAGGGCTCGAACTCCTCCGGTTTGCCGCCCCAGGGGTAGTCCGGCGCCCACGAGCCTCTTGCGATGGCCCCGTAGAGGACCAGCGCTGAAACACGCTGCGGATAGGTCGCCGCGAAGAGGGCGGCCATGGCGCCGCCCTCCGAGATCCCGAGCAGGACGGCGCGGACGGAGCCCACGGCATCCATCACCGCCCGTACGTCGTCCATCCGCTGTCTCAGGCTCGGCAGGCCCACCGACCGGTCGGACAACCCGGTCCCGCGCTTGTCGAACATGATCAGGCGCGAGAACGAGGCAAGCTGTCCCAGGAACGCCGCGGCCGTGGGGTGCTGCCAGTTGAGCTCCAGGTGGGACACGAAACCCGGTACGAGCACCATGTCCACGGGTCCGTTGCCGGCTACCTGGTACGCGATGCCGACGTTCCCGCAGCGGGTGAACCGGGTTTCGGGCGGGTTGCCGCGGAGGGCCAGCAATGTGTTCATCTCCGCGCTCCTTTGAACCGCGTCAAATGAGTGTGCGGCGACAAGGCTGTTGCTGCGAAAGATACGCACGGCCCTCCGCGCGGGTCAACGGGGCCCCAGAGATTTCAGCCTCCGCCGAGCACCTCCTTCAGCGGGAGACCGCTCATGGAGGCGGCAGCGCGCATTCTTGTCCCGGGGCATGCGAGCGGGCAACGGCTCGCCTTGACGGCCTCCGGGGGCTTGGCTACAGTGGCTCATCTATGGAACGCCGCCTGATCACCTCCGCCCTGCCGTACGTGAACAACATCCCGCACCTGGGGAACCTCATCCAGGTCCTTTCCGCGGACGTCTTCGCGCGCTACTGCCGCCTGGCCGGCTACGAGACGCTGTACGTCTGCGGCACCGACGAGTACGGCACGGCCACCGAGACGCGCGCGCTGGAAGAGGGGATCACGCCGCGGGAGCTGTGCGACCGCTACCACGCCATCCACCGTGACATCTACTCGTGGTTCAACATCTCCTTCGACCGCTTTGGCCGCACCTCGGTGCCGGTCCACACGGAGATCACGCAGCACATCTTCCTCAAGCTGCACCAGAACGGGTACATCACCGAGAAGACCTTGAACCAGCTCTTCTGCGAAAAGGACCAGCGCTTCCTGGCGGACCGCTACGTGCTGGGAACCTGCCCGCACTGC
>DASRZR010000289.1:0-9349 GCA_035686185.1 Spirochaetia bacterium
AGGTCCTGCTATTTTCTGGATCCAAAGACAGGGGCAATCAGCTCGCGCCTGTACGGCCCCAGCGCTGGCTCGTTCAACACCAACGGCAGCAACGAGCTTCTGCTCGGCGCAACGGACATCACCCTGGCCAGCGGTGTGACCCCGACCACCTTCTTCAACACGGTATCCAAGTTCACCGTTGTGCTCACTGACGGCGGCCAGTACGCGCCGCAGACCAGCGGTACGCTGTACTACGACTGCCGGTCGATCTCAGCAATGACGTCCTTGTCGGGAAGCTAGCTGCCGGGGCGGCGCGGCTGCGCTACTGCCCGATATCACGGACCCCGGCCCCCGCGATTTTTCTTGACGGCACGCTCCCCGTGGTTTAGGCTGGCTGGTATACTTGTATGGCAGTTGGGCAGATCGCGCTCGTACATGCCGCGGAGAAGGCCCCCCACCAGCCCATCCACCAGTGGGTGTACAGAGTACTTCGCGCCGAGATCATCGAGCTTCACATCCGGCCAGCCCAACAGATCAGTGAAAAAGAGGTCGCGGTCCTGCTGGGCATCAGCCGCACCCCGGTGAGGGAAGCGTTCATCCGGCTGGCGGAGGACGGCCTGCTCACCATCACCCCCCAGAAGCGCACCGCGGTGACGCGAATCGACCTGGCGCAGGCCGAGGAGGCGCGGTTCGTGCGCCGGGCACTGGAGAAGGCGGTGATGAGGGAAGTCTGCGGCCGGCTCACGGAAACGGACTGCGCGGACATGGCGGCCGCCATCGAGACCCAGCAGGAAAGCATGCGCGCGCGTGCCTATGACCGAATGGTGGCAGCCGACAACGAGTTCCACCGGGTGATCTTCCGTGCTTCCCACAAGGAACGAAGCTGGCTGTACATCAAGAAGATGGACTACAACTACGACCGCCTGCGAATCATGGCGATACCCCTTGTCATCGCCCAGATCATCGAGGAGCACCGCCAGATCCTCGGCATCCTGGCCCGCGGTGAGTCGGACCGGGTGGAACAGGTCGTGGAATGCCACCTGGCGAGCACGGCCATCAACAACGCCATACGGGAGTTTCCCGCTCATTACTTCACGCGCGCCGGCCAGGCAGCGGGGGCCGGCGCCATCGGTGATGAGGGGGAGACCGTGGAGGACCAGAAAATCGAAAACGGCTGACGAGGAGGCAGCCGGGCGGCTCGTTCGCGCTTCCGTTGGAAGCACCACTGATCGAAGGAGGAGGAATCCGTGAAGAAAGCTCTTTCCATCGCGGCCCTTGTGCTCGCACTGGTGATGGTTCCCGTCTGCGTGTTCGCCAAGCCGGTGAAGCTCAGCATCATCGACGTGGCGGGCAACCTGCGGCTGTCCAAGCCGGCCATCGAGGCGTTCAAGGCCGCCAACCCTGCCATCGTGTCAGACATCGAGTACATCTCCGCCACCGCTCCCGAGCTCGTTCCCAAGATCAAGGCCCAGCAGATGGCGGATGCCCTTGATACGACGCTCGTGCTCACCGGCTACGACGGGATCGCGGCGGGCAAGGAACAGGACATCTGGGTCCAGGTCATGCCGAAGTACAAGGACATCTTCCAGAAGTCGGTGGATGCCTACGTGCCCGGCGCCAGGGCCGCCTACAGCCTGTTCGACGGCTACGGCATCACGTACGTGTTCTGTCCCGGCGGGCCGATGTTCACGTACAACCCGGAGAAGGTCCCCACCCCGCCGAAGACGGCCGCGGAGCTGCTGGCGTGGGCCAAGGCCAACCCCAACAAGTTCTTCTACGCGCGCCCCGCCAACTCCGGGCCCGGCCGCGCTTTCCTGCAGGGCCTGCCGTACATCCTGGGAGACTCCAACCCGAAGGACCCGGCCACCTGGGACAAGACCTGGGCGTACCTGAAGGAGCTGGACCAGTACATCGAGTACTACCCGTCCGGCACGGCCGTGACGTTCCAGGAGCTCGCGCAGGGAACGCGCTGGATCATCGCCAGCCACCTGGGATGGGACATGAACCAGCGGATCCTCGCCACCATCCCCGCCACCTACCAGGGCTTCTTCCTGGACAAGACCACGTGGGTGAATGACGCCCACTTCCTCTGCATCCCCAAGGGGCTGGACGCGGACCGGGAGAAGGCCACCGTCGCGCTGATGCAGTGGCTCATGCAGCCGGCGCAGCAGGCGGTCACCTACGACGAGGGATACTTCTACCCGGGACCCGCCATCATGGGCGTTCCGCTCACGATGGCCCCGCAGGCCAGCCAGGACAAGGTGCGGCAGGCCATCCGGCCGATGTATGACCAGATGGTCGCCAAGCTGCCCAACACGTCCCAGCTCGACGCGCGGCCCATGGTCACCGCATTCGACATGTGGGACAAGCTGGTGGGCTCCAAGATCAAGAAGTAGCGCCACACCAGCGTGAGTGACGCGGGAGGCTCCGGCGGCGCCGGCACGCGCTACCGGGCCGGCAGCCGGACGCCTTCCGCACGCTTTTTCACCTCTGTCCCCGGGGAGACGGCACGGAAATGCGCGAGTTCAAACGGATCGTGATCAAGGACCTCACCAAGGAGTTCGGCCACAAGGCGGCGCTGTCAGGGTTCTCCCTGGAGGTGGCCCGCGGGGAGTTCGTCACGTTTCTCGGACCGTCCGGGTGCGGGAAGTCCACGGCGCTGAACTGCATCGCCGGCCTGCTGCCCATCACCCGCGGCGGGATCTTCATCGATGACGAGTGCATCGATGACGGTTCGAAGAAGGTGCCCCCGGAGAAGCGGGAGTTCGGGATGGTGTTCCAGAACTACGCGCTGTTTCCCCACCTCACGGTGTTCCAGAACGTTGCCTTTGGCCTTCACCTGCGCCGGGTGTCCCGGGCGGAGGTGCAGCAGAGAGTCGTGGCCGCGTTGACGCTGGTGCACCTGGAAGGCTACCAGGACAAGTATCCCACCCAGATGTCCGGCGGCGAGCAGCAGCGCGTGGCCATCGCCCGCTGTATCGTGCTGGAGCCGCGCCTGCTGATGCTGGACGAGCCGCTTTCCAACCTGGACGCCAAGCTGCGCATCGAAATGCGCTACGAGATCCTGGCGCTGCACACGCGCCTGGGGGTGACCACGATCTACGTCACGCACGACCAGCAGGAGGCGCTGGCGCTGTCGGACCGCATCTGCGTGATGCGCTCGGGACGGATCCAGCAGGTGGGCACGCCGGTCCAGGTCTACTCCGACCCGGCCAACCTCTTCGTGGCGGACTTCATGGGTTTCAAGAACCTGTGGCCGGGGCGGATCCGGTCCCTGCGCGAGACGGATACGACCGTGGAAGTGGGCGTGGAGGCGGGCGGCACGCTGCTCTCCGCGCACTGCGCCTACGGCCGCTCGGACCCGCGCCGCGCCGCGCTCGTGGCCGCCTTCTCCGCGGGAGCCGCCGTGCGCACCGCCATCCGGCCGGAGGAGGTCCACGTAGCGGCCGGCGGCACGGGCAATGCGGGACGCGCGCGCGTGGCGCTCGTGGAGTACCAGGGCCAGACAAGCCACGTCACCGCGCAGACGGCTACGGGGGCCACCGTGGAGCTTCGACCCAGCGCGCCGGTCCGAATCGGGGAGGACATCGCCCTCTCCATAGAACCGGAGAAGGTCTTCGTGTTTCCCGAGAACGGGGGGCAGCCATGACGCGGGGACTTCGCGGCGGATCGGTGCTTCTCCTGCTTCCGGCCATCCTGTTCGTGGTCCTTCTGTTCGTGTACCCGTTTGCGTACGGGCTCCTGCTCTCCTTCACCACGGAGCACGGCGGCCTCACGCTGAAAAACTACGTGGCGTTCTTCGGAGACCCGTGGGAGCTGCGCACGATCTGGGTGACGCTGAAGCTGGCGGTGCCGGCCACGATCCTGAACGTGGGCCTGGCCATTCCGCTGGCCTATTACATGCGCCACGGGGGACGGGGTGAAAAGGTCATCACGTTCTTCCTCATCCTGCCCATGACGCTCGGCACCGTGCTGGTGGCCGAGGGCATGCTGAACTACATGGGGGCGGCCGGCTGGCTGAACCAGCTCCTGCTGGCGCTGGGGGTCGCTCGACAGCCCGTGCAGTTCACGCACAACTCCCTGGGGGTCCTGCTGTCCCTCATCATCCAGGGGCTGCCGTTCGCCTTCCTCATGATCCTGGGGTACGTCTCCGGCATCAACCCGGACCTGGAGAAGGCCAGCCAGATGCTGGGCGCGTCGAAATGGCAGACGTTCCTGCGCATCATGTTTCCCCTGATGGCCCCGGGAATCGCCATCTGCTTCTGCCTGGTCTTCGTGATGGAGTTCTCCGTGTTCCCCACCGCGGTGCTGCTCGGGCAGCCGTCTGGTCCGACCCGCGTGATCTCGCTGGCCGCCTACCAGTGGGCGTTCGAAAAGTTCGACTTCCACATCTCCTCCGCCATCACGATGACCATGGCCGTGATCGAGCTCGTCGTGATCTCCGTGGTTCTCGGGGGGCGCAACCGCCTGCAGCGCAGCGCCTCCATGGTGGGCGGAAAGGGGTAAGGCCGTGCGCACACGCAAGCTCTCCCTGTCCGGGATCCTGTTCTTCGCGGCCATCGTGGTGTACGTGGGCAACGTGCTGGGTATCCTCTTCACGGAGATCCTCACCTCCGTGTCCAAGGGCTGGTACAACGGCCCCCTGCCCCCGAAGCTCACGCCCGAGTGGTATTCCTACATCGCCGCGGAGCACGACATCGCCAACCTGCTCCTGGTCACGTTCGTGGTGGCCATCACCGTGGTGGTGCTGGCCATCCTCATCTCGTTCCCGGCCGCCTACGTGCTGAGCCGCACGGAGTTCCGGGGGAAGGGGCTGCTGCTTTCCCTGTTCCTGCTGCCGATGATCGTGCCGCCCATGACCTACGGCCTGCCGCTGGCCATGGTGCTGTACAAGTTCCACCTGGCCGCGAGGATCACCGGGGTGATCCTCGCCAACCTCGTGCCCATCGTGCCGTTCGTGATCCTCATCCTCATGCCGTTCATTGAGCAGGTGGGGGAGAACCTGGAATCCGCCGCCAAGATGCTCGGGGCGCGGCGGTTCACGATCTTCCGCAAGGTCCTGGTGCCGCTCACGGTGCCGGGCATCCTCACCGCCGGGATCCTGTCCGTGGTGCGCACGATCTCCATGTTCGAGCTCACGTTCCTCGTGGCGGGCGGCAGGTCTCAGACCATCATCGTGGCGCTGTACGCGGATGCCTACGCGGCCGGCGCCCGGCCGCCGCAGGCCGTGGACGCGCTGGCCGTGATCTACTTCTGCATCACCATGGTGTGCCTGATCATCGCGTTGCGATTCGTAAGCCCCACCCAGATGGTGTTCAAGATCAAGTAAGCGCCGGTGTCGCGGAGCCGGACGCGGCCCGCGCACCCGGCCTCAGTCCTCCGCGCCGATGGCGCGCAGCGCCGCCCTCATGTAGCCCAGCGCGTAGGCCATGCCCGCGTGCCAGGAGGCGGCGCACTCGGGAAGCGGCGTGTGATCCGGGATGATCACGCCGTCGTAGCCGGTGTCCTTCAGGACGCCGAGCAGGCGCAGCATGTCCACGTCCCCGTCGTCGATGAACGTCTCGTGGTAGCGCGGCACCCGGCCGCTCACGTTGCGCAGGTGCACGTAGGCCAGGCGGCGCTGGGCGCTGTAGCGGCGCGTGGCCTCGTACACGTCTCCCTCCGCCATCTCGGCGATCGTTCCGGCGCAGAACTCCAGCGCGTTGGACGGACTGTCGATGACGTCCAGCAGCCGCTGGTACAGGGACGGCCGGTAGACCAGGCGGGGCGTGCCGCGGACCATCGCTGCCGGCGGGTCATCCGGATGCGCGGCCATCACCACGCCGGCCTCTTCCGCCACCGGCACGATCTCCCTCAGGAACCGTGAGAGCCGGTCCCAGAGCTGATCGCTCGTGACAGGGGGCTGCGTCCCGGCGGGCGCCCGCCCGTCATAGACCATGTTCCACACCATGCCCAGCGGCACGGGAGTTTCGTCCACTCCCTCCATGCCCACGGACTCGGCCCCGCCGCGCGCGAACGGGCCGCTCACGCGTCCGGCCACGCCGGCCAGGCTGAAATTGTAGCCCATCATCGGGATGCCGACCGCGCCCAGGCGCCGCACCAGGAGCTTCAGGTTCTCCATCTGCGCGGCCCGCTTCGGCCCGTCCAGCAGCACGTCGTGCCAATGCGCGGGATCGAAGTTCTCGATTCCCTGCAGCACGAGCCCCTCTTCCTCCACCTCCCGACGGATGGCCGCCAGCTCCTCCGTGGTCCACAGCCGGTCCGGGTCTCCGGCCAGTCCCCAGCCGGAGGAGGCCCCCACGGGTTGATTGTCCGTGGCGCCGGCCGCGGCCGTGGTGCGGGAGTAGTCCACCAGGTGGACGATCACGTGCGTGCACCCGAGCTGGCGCGCAAAGCGGTAGTTCGGCCGGGAGAGCATGTGGCGGTACAGGCCAATGCCGAGCTTCACGCCGGGCCCTTCCCCTGCCGTCCGCCCGCGGACAGCTCCGGGATGGTGGAGCCGGCGCGCTCGAACTCTCGCAGGAGACGGCGGCGGACCGGGGTCTCCGCCAGGCCGAAGCGCAGGCCGTTCAGGTTCGCCTCCCACAACTCCGCCATGCTCAGGCCGATCTCGTCCCGGGCCCGCGCCCATTCGCGCAGGAGATCCGTGGAGAAGAACGGCGGATCGTCGGTAGAGAGGGTGATCGGGACACCACACTCCATCAGGCGTCGAAGCGGGTGCTCCGCCAGGGACGGAACCACCTTCAGGCACACGTTGCTCGTGAGCGCCACGTCGCAGCAGACGCGCTGCTCCCGCAGGAGACGCAGAACGGAAGGGTCCTCCACCGCGCGCACGCCGTGCTGCACGCGCCGGGCCCCGAGGTCCACCACCGCCTGGCGCACGTGCTCGGCGCCGCCGGTCTCCCCGGCGTGGGCCACCACGGGGTAGCCGGCCCTTCGGGCCCGGTCGAACCACGGAGCGAACCGCTGACGGGGCAGACCTTCCTCGGGGCCGCCCAGCCCCAGGGCGACGATGAGGGGATGGGCCTCCTGCTCCAGCAGCTCGACCGTGTAGGGCGCGCTGTATTCCGCGGACTCACCCGAGATGTCCGTGATGAGCCGCACCACGGGGCCGCCGGCCGCCTCGGAGGCCGCCAGCCGGTCGGACACGATGGAAAGCGCGCGCCGGCCGCCGATCCCCAGCTTCTCGTGGTTGTACGGCGTGAAGTGGCACTCCGCGTAGCGGATGTTCTGCCGAGCGCACTCGGACAGGAACCCATCCACCATGCGGCGGTAGTCGTCCTCCGTGCGAAGGCAGGAGCACATGAGAAGCCACAGCTCGATGAAGTGGTCGAAGCTCGTGAACTCGTACAGCGCCTTCAGGTCGGCAAAGGAGCTTGCCGGCAGGGCCACGTGGTTGGCCCGGGCCATGGCCCACAGGGTCTCGGGCGCCGTGGTGCCCTCCAAGTGGAGGTGAACTTCCGCCTTTGGCAGGCGGGCGATGAGGTCATCTGCCGGCATCGGGGGGAGAATAGCGGCACCGGGCGGCGGACGGCAAGGCCGGCCGCCGCTTCCCTACTCGTAGCGCAGTGCCTCGATGGGGTCCAGCAGCGCGGCCCGCCGGGCCGGGTAGAAGCCGAACACTACGCCGGTGGCCGCCGCGGATACGAACCCCAGGATCACGGAGAACGCCGTGATGATCGTGGGGAACTTCCCGAACGACGCCACGAGGAAGGAGACGCCGATACCGATTCCAACGCCGAGCACGCCGCCCGCGCTGGCCATGCTGAGCGCCTCGATCAGGAACTGCAGGAGGATGTCCCGGCCGCGAGCGCCCACCGCCTGGCGAAGTCCGATCTCGCGCGTGCGCTCCGTGACCGACACGAGCATGATGTTCATGATCCCTATCCCGCCGACGATGAGGGACACGACGGCCACCGCCGCGAGCAGCAGGGATTGCGTCTGCACGGTGGCCTCCCGGACCGCCTGCACGTTGGCGATGTTGCGTACCGTGAAATCGTCCCTCTGGACCGGCGTGAGGTGGTGGACCAGGCGCAGGAGCCTTTCCGTGGAGTCGATGACTCCGGAGACGGAGTCCGCCGTGGCCGCGGAGATCATGATCGTGTTGATCCACGTCTGCCCGGTGAGCCGCTCCTGGTGCGTGGAGATGGGGACCACGACCTGGTCGTCCTGGTCGCGCCCGAAGCCGGACTGGCCCTTGGACGCGAGCACCCCGACCACCCGGAACGGCACGCTCTTGACCACGATGGTGGAGCCCACCGCGCCCCCGGCGGGAAACAGGTTGGCGGCCACGGTGCTGCCCAGCACGGCCACCTTGGCCGCCCGGGTGATGTCATCTTCCGTGAAGAACGCGCCCTGGCTCAGGGACCAGTTCTGGACCGTGATCCACGCCGGGGTGGTGCCCCCGATGCTCGTGTACCAGTTCGTGGAGCCGGCCACGACCTGGGCGCTCGTCTGGGAGTATGGCGCCACGGCCTCCACGTCCAGGATGTTCTTCGAAATCGCCGCGATGTCATCCAGCTTCAGCGTGGTGCGGGAGCCGCTTCCGAGGCTGACCCCGCCGGAGGTGATGGCCCCGGGCGTGATGATGATGAGGTTGGAGCCAAGGCTCTCGATCTGCTTCAGCACGGCCGCCTGGGCACCGGAGCCAATGGACATGGAGGCGATGACCGCCGCCACGCCGATGATGATGCCCAGCATCGTGAGCAGCGAGCGGCTCACGTTGCGGCGCAGGGCCTTCCAGGATGTCCGTATCAGAACGAGGAGGCTCATTCGGTGCCCCCCGGGTTCCTATGGTCGTCCACGATGATGCCGTCCTTGAACGTGACCACGCGCTTGGACCACGCGGCGATCTCGGGTGAGTGGGTCACCACCACCACGGTGATGCCGCTCTCCCGGTTGAGACGGCGGAACAGGTTCATGATCTCCTCGCTGCTGGTGCTGTCCAGGTTGCCCGTGGGCTCGTCCGCCATCAGGAGCGGAGCGCCGTTGGCGAGCGCCCGGGCAATCGCCACGCGCTGCTGCTGGCCGCCGGAGAGCTCGTTGGGGCGGTGGTCCATTCGGTCCGCCAGGCCCACCTCCTTCAACAGCACCCGGGCCCTCTCATCGCGCGCCTTCTGCCCGATGCCGGCGTACAGCATGGGGAGCTCCACGTTCTCCAGGGCACTGGTTCGCGCAAGGAGGTTGAAGCTCTGGAACACGAAGCCGATCTGCCGGCTGCGGATGGCGGCAAGCTGGTCCCGCGTCAGGCCCGCCACCTCCTGGCCGCCGAGCCGGTAGGACCCCGTGGTGGGCCGGTCCAGGCATCCCAGCAGGTGCATGAACGTCGACTTGCCGGACCCGGAAGGCCCCATGATGGCCACGAACTCGG
>DASRZR010000290.1:0-22924 GCA_035686185.1 Spirochaetia bacterium
AAGATCAATTTCTTTCGGGTGTTGATCGCGGTAACCGATGTCGCTCCTGAGAAACGATTAGCTGCTTTTGCTCCACGCAGCGCGCAGCTCGAAAACATGCTTCGTCGGAGCAGGGAACGAGGCGAAGCGCCACCATCATTGGAAGACGTCACTGATCACGTTCTGGCTCCGCTGTATGTCCGAGCACTGGTTGGACTTCCTCTGTCGAGACGTTTCGCCGAGCGGCTCGTGGATCGTCTCCTGGCCTGATAGCGAGTTTGGTTCTGCGGCCTGCCCTCCACCGCTCTACTGACCTTGGCCGCAGCGAGCAACGTGTGTTATCAATACACCGTTTGTTTGGACCGACCAGACCCCAAGCGGTGCTGCTCACAATCACACATCCTGTTCTACGGAAAGGACGCAGGGGCTGTGGATCTTTGCAGGTTGGACAATGGCAAGATCGTCGAACATTGGGAGGTGATCGAACCCATCGCTCCCGCTTCCGAGTGGAAGAATACGAACGATTCGACCGACAGAACTCCTCGGCTCTTAAGGAGGGCACAGTGGTAGTAACTATTTTGCTATGGGGCGCAGTTGCCGGCGTTGTTCACTTCGTCGCCATCGCAATCCTTTATGGAAACCCGATTGTCGATCGTATTTCCGCTAGGACCGAAGCGGAAAGTCCGGCCGTAAAGCGTTGGCCTTCAAAAGGAAAGTACTACCTAACTCAGTTCTTCGGAACGCAGGTTGAGGTTTACCTCCTTACAACGGCTTTCGTCTGGCTGCGGCCATTGGTAGGGTTCACCGGATTCGGCGGAGCGCTTCTTCTTGGAATCCTACTTGCCGCCATTCGGGTTTATCCCAGATTCTGGAACATGTGGATTCAGACGACTTATCCGCCCAGATCACTTGTTGTCGAGGTGGTGAACGGAACAATCGGCACGCTCTTGATCTGCCTTTTCCTTCAGGCCGTAACACAGCGCTGAGTTATGCTCAAGCCGCGGAGGCTGTGACGGCGGTTCCAGGAACTGGCCCGTAGAAGCCACATCGGGGTTTAATGACGTAGACGCGCATAGGCCACAGAAGGCGAAGTTGTGGGCAGTCTTTGGTAGACTTCCGGAGTTGCCCCAAGGACGGCACAATCATGTATACGATCAGTCAGATTGGTAATCTTTTCCGGCTCTCCAGGTCCACGCTTCTCTACTACGACACAATCGGCCTGCTCTCTCCCTCTCTGCGCTCGCCTGCTGGATACCGGTTGTACTCGGAAAAGGACCGGGAAAAGCTCAACCAAATACGCCTGTTCCGTGGCCTGGGCATTCCCGTGAGTGGTGTGCGCTTGTTTTTCGAGCGAAAGAGCGAAACCCTCACGCCTTTCCTCTTGAAACGGCTTCTCGCGATCAACTCCCAGATCGACGAACTTCGAGACCAGCAGCGTGCTATCCTCGGAATGATTGAAACCGAAGGTCTGCTGCTTGGGTCAAAACCGTTTGGGCAGAAGCACAGAGAGCTCGGGAAGGAAGTGGGATTGGGTGAGGATAACTATCGAATCGTGCACCGAATATTCCAGAGGACCTCACCAGCCGAGCACAGGAGGTTCCTGAGACATCTGGGATTCACTGGTCCGGAAATTCGCGCCTTTGTGAAAAAGAACGCTTGACCCGTCTATAGCTTCACAGCTGACAGTTGTCATCATGAGGAAGCAGGAGAGAAAGCCAAAATGGATAGCCGGGGAGAGATTCGAGCGGACCGCTCGATTCCAACTCAGGGGTCAGGCCCGCGATGTCTTCCCTCTTCTCTGTCCGGTCAGGGAATACGAGTGGTTCCCGGAGTGGTCTTGCAAGATGGTGTACTCGAAATCTGGCGTAGCGGAGCCGGACGCAGTTTTTCACACTCGCGAGATGCACGCCCTGCCTGTGGTCTGGACGCTGATCACGTACGAGCCTGACTCAAAGATCGAGTACCTCATGGTCAGCAGGCGTGATGCGGTAGTCCGTCTATCCATACTCCTCCAGGAGGGCTCAGAGGGTTCCATTGAGGTAACGTGGAGGATGCTCTTCACTGCAACATCTCGGCTTGGGAAAAGACTGCTTCCCGCGGCCTTTTCGGAAGAGAAGTTCCTTGGGATGATCCAAAAAAGAGAAGCGGAGCTGAACTGCTTCCTTCAAACGGGACAGATGATCGTGACCTGAGAAAAGAGCCCTGGACACGAGGCCCG
This sequence comes from Spirochaetia bacterium, assembly GCA_035686185.1. Lineage (GTDB taxonomy): Bacteria > Spirochaetota > Spirochaetia > SZUA-6 > Fen-1364 > Fen-1364. Next base: position 2,198 of record DASRZR010000290.1, read on the forward strand.
CGCGTTCGGGCCCGAGTCAGTTTTTCTTCGCGGCCTTCGCGTATTGCACGATCGTCAGCACATCCTGCCAGGCGAGCCTGCCCAGGGCGCCGGAGCTGTAGGCTGAAACCATGACCCTTCCGTCGGGTCCAAGGAGAAAGCCAGTCGATTGAAGAAAGGGGACTCCGTGGGTTGACGAGGGATCGTAGAAAGCCCCGATGACTTCCGCCGTTTCCACGACAGGGACTCCATAAGCGATGGGAAACGTGGCGCCGGTGGCCTTCTGGGTCTCCCTCGCCTTCTCCAGCGGCTCGGTTGATATTGCGAGCACACCGATTCCTTCCGCCTCAAGTTTCTCCAGGCCGATCTGAAAGCTCTTGAGCTGCGAGATGCAGAACGGACACCAGGCGCCCCTATAGACGAGAACTGCATTCCAGGAGTGCTTCAACCCGGTCTTCGTCTGGATCTCAGAGCCGTCGATAAGCTTCAACTTCAGATCCGGAAACATGTCGCCCACATCCAGGATCTCTGTTCCCGCGCGCGCCATTATCTGCTCCTTGCCAGTGCAGGTCCCCCGTCCAAACCACGATCTGGCGGAAAGGACAGGGGTGAAGAATCAACCGAGAGGGTCACGGAGCCGCGAAAGGCGCCGGTGTTGGGAGGGCGCCTTTCGCTCCGATCTTGGTATCTACATCGATTCCTTGACGTTCTTCAGAATCCCCTGGACACCGCCGCCATTCCAGATCGCGAGCTTTTCGCCCATGGCGCCGATCTGGACGTAAGTGTCCTGAACCGTGATGCCGTACTTCATCTTGAGGTCCGCGCTCTTGTCATAATCAACCACCACGATGTTGACCTTGCCCAGTTGAGCGCCGTTGGCGTTGATGTCCTTCAGGTCGGCCTGGCAGCTGGGGCACCAGTCTGCGGCAAAGAAGAGTACCGTTGGATTCTTGGTCGCCAGGGTCTCGGCAGACATGAGGCTCTTGTACTGCACTTTCATTCCGCCGCTCATGGCCATTCGAAGCTGCATGCCCATCTTGGTGTCGGCGAGCTTTCCCTCTTTTTTCAGGGTGTCATAGCTCATGTCAGCCATCATCATGTCGGATGAGCCCTTCATGGAGTTGGGCTCGGCCATCATCGAGTCCCCCGAACCCTTCATGGCGGGTGCGCCATTCGTCGTGTCAGCCGGGGCCATCATCGAGCCGGTCCCAGAACCCGAACCGGAAGACGATTCGTTCATGCTCTGAGCAGTCACTATCGCGGCTGCTCCCACCAGCATCAGAGTGAAAAGTGCCATCTGTTTCATTCGACTGTTGCCTCCCGAAGCGTGATCCTGCCGCCGCGTGCGCGGACGGCCACAGGCGAGCCCGATTGTTCCCCTGTTTGGAACAAGCTACAGATCGAATGTCACGAAACTCTCACGAAAGGGTAGCGTTTCCGCCGTCTTGCAATTACGGCTGGTCAGGCGCCGGCTATGCCTCGGTGGGGAGCCGGTACAGGTCCATTCTTTCAACCTTGCCGCGGATCGAGATCCCTTGGACGCGCTCGAAGGGGGCGTTCCGCGAGGCCGGGCCGAGCCGCTGGTAGGTCGCCTCGGTCATCAGGAGGTAGGATCCGAAGTCCTTGTTCAGGGCCTCGAGTCTGGAGGCAATGTTGACCGTGTCACCGATCACGGTAAACTGCAGCTTCTTTGAGGAGCCGACGTTGCCCGCGATCACCGGGCCGGTGTGCATGCCGATGCCGATACGGATCGGTTCCCGTCCCGCCGCGGCGCGCTCCCGGTTCAGCAGGCGCAGCGCCCCGCGCATATCCATGGCCGCGCCGAAGGCTTCATCGGCGTGCGTGGCAAAGGGAACCGGCAGGCCGAAAACGGCGAGAATCCCGTCCCCAAGGAACTTGTCGATGATGCCGCCCCGCGCGGCGATCACCTCGATCATGCGCCCCAGGTAGTCGTTGAGGAACGCAAAGACCTCCTCCGGCGAGAGCCGCTCCGACATGGAGGTGAAGCCGCGGATGTCCGTGAACACGACGGTGGCCTCGTAGCGGGCGCCGTCGAGGGCCACGCGGCCATCCAGGATCGCCTCGGAGATCTCCTTCGTCAGGTACTGCCCGAAGAGCTCCTTGATGCGCCCGCGCTCGGCGATTCCCTTCAGCATCGTGTTGAACCCGAGCGTGAGCTCGCCGATCTCGTTGGCCGTCGTCGCGGGAGTCAGCGCGGCGAGGTCGCCGACCTCGGCGCGGGCCATGTTGGCACGGAGCTCCTCCAGAGGTTCCGCTATGTCGCCGGCGCTCCAGCGCGCGATGAGGGAGACGTAGATCAGGACGATCGTCAGGCCGAAGGCGAGCCCGATGGCGATCCGAATCGTCTCCAGGGGCGCGATCATCGGGACGGGGGCCTGATCCAGGTTGAGGCCGTGGGCGCGCGCCACGTCGACGCCCTCGATCTTGAGCGAGGGAAGGGCCACGGTGTCGCCTCCGAAGAGGAGCCGGCGGTTCTCTTCACTCAGGCTCGATATGGTCCCGATGGACTTGACGCCGGAGCCGAAGAGGAGGACGACAACGGCGACAGGCAAGAGGGTGGCAATGGCCACCACCGCGAGGAAACTCCTTCGGACGGGCAGGCGGTGGCCGCGAGGCAGCATGGTAGCCAGCTCCTCCGCGGTGAAGAGGTGCCGCACGTACCGGTTCTGCACCAGGTGGCGCTGCCAGAGGTAGGTGAAAAGCGTCGAAAGGGCGAGCATGGCTGCCTCGACTGGGATCAAAGCCGCCTCTCGATGGCCGGGACCGAAGGCAACTCTCCTCAGCGAGACCTCAATGAGGATCGGGAGAAAGGTGGCACCGGCCATGACGCCCGGCGTGGCCCAGACCCTGGACTTGGCGGCCGCGAGTGTCGAGGGGTCGCACAGCGCTGCCCGGCGCTTTGCGCGAAACACGGTGACCAGCGGGCGGCAGAAGACCCAGGCGACGCAGAGCCCCAGGAGGGCCGCCCCGATCTCCAGGAGGCCGTTCCTGACCTGCGCTTTGGCCCGAGTGGCGAGCGATGGCAGCGCCGCGCCGGGAGCCGCGGTGCCCTCTACCTTGAGCGGTGCCGCATGGTGTTCGCTCAGATCGATCACGATGCTCCCGGCCTGCCGGACTTCGTTCTCAATTTCGTCCGCGAACACGAAAAAGAATGCGAACAGGTTTGCGAAAAGCACGTAAATCAGAACTCCCGGGAGCATGATTCTGCCCACCGCAAAGGACCGCGGACATGCCCTGCTGCTTGCGCGTACCATGGCCCGGAAGTGTAGTTCCCGTCCCTGTCGTCGGGCAACACCTGGCCCATGGAGTGGGCGCGCGGGTCGAAGGCCAGCCGACTCTGTTGACGGCTTCAACCAGCCATAGCATGATCACTTTTTGATTCAACAGGAGCATTCAAAATGGATTTCGTGCTTCATCTCCCGGGGCGGTCAGGCTGTCTTGGTTGTGCGGTCCTCGTGCAGGAAGCGCCCGAAGGAAACCTCGACCTGATGTGCGAGTTTGCGCGCTCCGTTCTTGAGGCGAAGGCCGCGGCAGCGGATCTTTGGGGGCGCGTGAGCTGGGCGGACATAGAAAAGGGGGCCCGGCAGGCCGAGATCCCAAGACCTGATGGTTTGCAGGTCTCAGTGTGACACGCGGCCCTGCCCGACGCCGCTAGGCGAGCCTCCTGCACGTTCGATGTATCAACACGGTGGGCGCGGCATACGCAACACCCTTCTGACTGTCGGCTTCCATCGTCTTCAGGCCCGCCGAATATTCCGACTCCGGGAGCAGCGTCAGTTGCGATACCTCCCGGTTGCGAGCCTCAAACAGGTGGTCCGACAGCGTCCGGTCTCTCTCGTATTCCAGTTGCCTGCTTACCTCGAAATGCAGCGCTTCCATCTCCGATCGCACGTGGTCCTCGGTCCAGAAGCGCTCGTTGTCGATCACCCGCGTTGACGGAAAGTAGCGATAGACCCACCAGTCAGGCATCTCCTCCGGGCAGATGTTGTGCATCAGGAGGTACCCGCCGACTTTGAGCGTTCGATGTGCTTCCCGCCGGCACGTGCGCTTGTCCCGGAAATGGTGAAAGGCAAAGTTGATTGCGATGACGTCAAAGGCACCGTCCTGATAGGGAAGCGACTGCGCATCACATTCTACAAGCTCCGCGAAGCCCACCTTTGCCCGGGCAACTGCCAGCATCTCCGCTGACAAGTCACACCCGAACCACCGAATGAGCTGCTGTCCGTAGGCGGCATGCTGTGACTCCAGGTAGTTGCCCGTTCCGCATGCCAGGTCGAGAAGCGCCAACGGTGATTTCGATGCCGCCAGGAGCTCAGCGATGCACTTCTCCGGCGCGAAGCGCTTCCGGATTGGATTCAGGTCGTATCTTCGGGCGATTTGCGAATAGTCGGTGGTGTGCATGAGGCTCATGTTCCCCGCCAAGTGTTAGGAATCCGTGTGCGGGAGTCCTCCCAGCTCACGAGACATGAAGCAGACCTTGAACGGCAGATGAGGGATTCTCCTGCAGTCGTGCTGCGCAAACCCTTTGGACCGGTACCATTCTTTCAACCGCTCGTTGGTGTCCATGACGCCAATCGATGCCGTGCGTCCGCCGCACTGCCGGATCGTATCCATGGCAAACGTCAGAAGCTGTCCGCCTGTCCCCTGGTGCCGGTGCTCCGGCAGGACAGCGAGCCGTTCAATGTAGAACACGAGCTGGTCGGATTTGGACTGCTTGATCGCGACACAGCCGACCATGGAAGCTCCATCGGACATTCCGTACATCAGCATGCCGTGCTGAAGGTGCGCGCGCAGGTTATCCAGCGTGGTGAAGGCCGCGTTGCTGGGGGCGGATTTCTCCGTGAGGCCGAACTCCATGGCCACGGTTGCAAAAGCCGCCCGAAGCAGGGCCACGCATTCGGTGAGCTCCTGTTCCGAGCGAAGCTCCCGTATCGGCTTCACTCCAGGGAAAACGGCGGGTACACGTCGGTCACGAGCAGGAACGCGTAGGAGCCGGCGCGCAGCGCCCAGCGGCCCACGCCCACCACGAACGTGAACAGGCCCCGGGGGAACCGTCCGGTGAACAGGATGGCAAACCAGGAGATGAACACGCAGAAGGCCGCGGCCCAGCCCAGGAAGAACAACAGGAACCAGTGCGGGATGGCCAGGAACCACTTCACCAGCGGCAGACCCGGCAGGAGGTCAGTCTTCGCATCCGGGTAGGGGATGTCGATGTGCACGGACTGCTCCCGCTCCGTGGACGGGTACTCGTCGGTAAGGAGCGCCGCGTAAGAACCCACGCGGGCGGCAAACCGGGTGACGGAGAGGTTCCAGTCGAACCACCAGCGCGGGTACTTGCGCCGGAACAGGATCATGAGGAGCGTGGGCACGAACAGGAACGTGCCCATGGCAAAGAACGCGCGCCAGAGCTCCGCCCCGTGATGGGGGTCCGCGCCGGGGCCCCACGTCCAGACGGGAGCGGTGACCAGCGCCAGGATCACGCCGGCGGGGATGATGAGGATCCCGCGGAAGAACGTGGACAACCGGTTCAGGTCCCGGTCCGGGTAATCAATGGTAAGGGTTACCGGGAACGTTGCCATGCCCTCAGCGTATCATGGTGAGGTTCTGCCCGCAACGACGGTGGTGGGTCGCAGGGATTCCATGGCAGTCTGCGTGGCTGCCCTGGCATTCTCCACAAAGGCGGTGAGCCCCAGCACGATGCTGTCCCAGGTCCAGCGCACCGGGCCGGCTCCTGTCACGTCCCGCGTGGCGTAAAGCGGCAGTCGCGCCACCTCGTCCGCGCCAACGGAATACACGAGGTCTCCCACTTTCTGTCCCTTGTACACCGGCGCCACCAGCGGCGTGCTGGCCAGTACCATGTAGGTGAGCTGGTCCCGTTCCTCCGGTCTGAGCGTCAGGCGCACCGGCCCCTCTGCCCTCACGGCCACGGACGGCGCTCCTCCCTTCCAGACCCGCACGGGCGGAAGGCTGGGCAGGTCCAGCACAACGGGGGAAAAGGAGTGGAAGCCGTAGGTGAGCAGCGCCACGCTGTCCGCCGTGCGCCGCCGCGCTCCATCTGCCAGCGAGGTTCCGGGCACGCCCAGGAGCACCGCAATGAGCCGCATGCCGTCCCGGCGCGCGGTGATGGCGGCCGTGAAGTTCTCATTGTCCAGGTGGCCGGTCTTGAGGCCGTCCACCCCGATGCCGTCCCACACCAGCCAGTTGCCGTTGTACTGCTTCTTTGTTTCCAGCCGGGCCAGGCGCACGCCGGGCATGTTCTGCGCCAGCGGGTACTCGAACTCCCGCTGGGCGTGAAGCTCCGGCAGCGCCTCCGGGTGCAGGGCGATGTAGCGCCGGCAGAAGTCCGCAAACTCCCGCGCGGTGACGCGGTTGGCGGGGTCCACGCCGGCGGGGTCCACGAAGTGCATGGTCCGGTAGCCCATGAAGCGCGCCTCGTCGTTCATCATGGCCACGAACGCGGACGTGCTTCCCGCCACGTACTCGGCCAGCGCCGTGGCCGCGTCATTGCCGGACATGATGGCCGCCCCCAGCATCAGCTCTTCCACGGTCACGATCTGTCCCGGGCCGAGGTTCATCACGGTGGAGCCGGGCGCCTGGTGGTCCGCCCACGCGCTGGGATACAGCGTCACGATGTCCGAGCGGCTGATGGTCCGGTCTTCCAGCTTCTGGTAGACGAGGTGGAGCGTCATGAGCTTGGCAAGGGAGGCCGGCACCATGACCTGGTCCGGGTTCTTCTGGTAGAGAATGCGCCCGGAGTCCTCGTCCACCAGGATGGCGGAGGCGGCGGCCAGCGGAAGCGGGTCCTGCTCCCGGCTGCCCACCGTCTGCGCCGGGGCGGCCAGGACAGACACGGCTGCCGCCAGCCCCATGAGTGTTGTGGATATGAGCAAATTGAGACGAAGCAGGATCCCCTCCCGTTTCCTACTATAATGCAGGCGGCGCCCGCCGTGTAAAGACGGGCGCCACATCGTCACGGACGGATCTCAGGCGCTGCCCTCGCCGGCGGTGCGGATGCGGATCTTGATCTCATCGCCAGTCTCGGGCTGCTCCCGGGGAGGCACCACGAGGCGCAGGAGGCCGTTGTGGAACGTGGCCTCCGTGCCGGCCTGGTCGAACTTCTCTGAAGGGACGTAGAAGCGCTGCTCCTCTATGTCCTTCAGCTTCAGGCGGCGCTTGAAGTACTGCACGCCTTCCTCCGGCGTGTCCGGCGCCTGCGGTGCCCTGGCGGAGAACAGGAGATGGTCACCGCGGAACTGCACGGAGATGTCCTTCTCTTCAAACCCGGCCAGCGCCATTTCGAACACCATCTTCTTCTCCCGTGTGAGGTAGATGGTGGCGGGTGGGTACATGTACGCGGGGTAGTAGTCGGGGCTGCCGAACGGGCCCCGTCCGAGCTGCTCGGCCGCCCGGCGCATGCGGTCCGCCGCCTCGTGGGGATCAAACGCCTCCCCGACGCTCTCCGCGAACTTGAACGCCTCGTCCATGATGCGGCCCAGGTCAAAGGTGAACACACGGTTGGTCATGGGGTGCCTCCTCTGGCACAATCGGCTCCCCTTGCGGGCGAGCCATCGGGTCCCCCAATCCGGGGCGGCCCGTCGGCGCCACTGGCGCTTACACACACAATGTACTGGCGCGGCAGACCGCGGGCTACTCCACCCGGATGGGCATCACGAGGAACGGAATGCCGAACTGGTGCAGGCGGCGCTGCACGGCAAACGTCGTGTGGTTGAACAGGAGACGGGTGAGCAGCGTGTCCTCGGAGAACACGATCTGCCCGCCAAAGAACACCGCGTTGGGATGCTTGCGGTGGATGGCCTGCGCCAGGCTGAAGACCTCTTCCGACACGTCGGTGCCGATCTTGGAGAACCCCTGCGCGTACAGGCCTTCCGCGTTCATGAATGCCACGTAGCGGTCCAGGCTTTCCCTCACGTGGTGGCGCAGGTCATCGATGCCGGCCGCCCCCTTGAACCGGTCCGCGTCCAGGATCCCCGCCTGGATGAAGAACCAGTTCTTGAACATCTCCCCGAACACCTTGCGCACGCTGAACAGCGTGTGAAGGCCCGTGCCGTTGAACCCCGAGACCAGGATGACGGCGGTCTTGCCGCGCGGGTCCAGGCGCGGCAGGACCGGCTCCTTCCCGGCGGCAAGAGACTGCGGCGGCGCCTCGATCTCCGCTTTTGCCACGGTGGTCATCAGGTGGTCCAGCCGGGCCAGGCGCCGGCCCGTGCTGAAGTAGAACCGCTTCACGATGATGGCCACCAGCACCAGGGAGCCGGTGACCAGCAGCGTGATCCAGCCGCCCTCCGTGAACTTCAGGATGATCTGGGAGATCAGGATGAAGCCGGTAAGGAGCAGGCCGAAGCCGTTGATCAGCAGCTTCCGCTTCCACGTCCGCACGTTGCGGCGCTCCTTCCACCAGTGTCGGACCATCCCGGCCTGGGACAGGCAGAAGGTGATGAACACGTTGATGGCGTACAGCACGATGAGGAAGTCCACGGAGCCGCGCGTGACCAGCATCAGGACCAGCGCCGCGCCTCCCATGAGGAGGATCCCGTTCTTGATGACCAGCCGTTCGCTCAGGAGGCTGAACTGGCTGGGCAGCCAGCGGTCCAGGGACATGTTGGAAAGCACCCGCGGACCGTCCAGGAAGCCGGTCTGGGCGGCGACGAACAGCAGCACGGCTTCCGAGATCAGCGTCACCAGGACGAACACCACGCCGGGCGCGCCCCAGGAAGAGGCAATGCGCTCTATCAGCACCGCGTTCAGGGTCTTTCCGGACACGCGGTGGACGTCGAACAGGAGGTAGCCCACCAGCAGGCCGGCCGCCATGAACGCCAGGGAGGCCGCCATGTAGCGCATGGTACGCTTGGCCGTCTGCACGCGCGGCTCCCGCAGGATGGGAAGGCCGTTGCTCACCGCCTCGATGCCGGTGTAGGTGCCCGCGCCCATGCTGTAGGCCCGCATGATCACGATGAACACGCCAAAGGCGCCGAGCTGGGTGGTGGCCGCCCGGGTGTCCGCTGCCACGTCCGTGGCAACCGCCGCCACTTGGGGAAGGTGAGAGGTCACGGCGTAGATCACCGCGAACGTGTGCGTCACGAGGAACAGCAGGAAGATGGGGACCAGGGGGTTCACCGACTCGCGCACGCCGCGCATGTTCAGGACGGTGAGCGCCAGGACGCCCAGCACCGCCAGGGCGAGCTTCAGCGGCTGCAGGGACGGCGGCAGGAAGCTGAAGATCGCGTCTGCCCCGCTGGCGATTGACAGCGTGATGGTGAGCACGTAGTCGATCAGCAGGGCGCAGCCCGAGATCATCCCGACCACCGGGGAGAGCAGCTTGCTGGCCACGAGGTAGCCGCCGCCGCCGGACGGGAACAGCTCCACGATCTGCGAGTAGCTGGACGCCACCACGAAGATCGTGAGCGCCGTGGCCAGCGCCACGAAGATCCCCAGGTGTCCATGCGCGCCCAGGGACAGGAACGATTCCTCGGGCCCGTAGTTCGCGGAGGACAGGCCGTCCGCCCCGAGCCCTACCCACGCAAAAAACGCGATGAGGGACAGCTTGTGGAAGAGGTTGGGGTCGCGGATATTCCGCGCCCCTCCGATCAGGACGTTTTTCAGACGTTCCAGGAACGGATCTGAGCTATTGGGAGGGCCAGCCATAGGGTACGGGCGGAGACTGTAGCGTTTTTCCGTTCGCGTGTCAGGTAGGGTCACTTTTCAGTACCATTGATTCAATGGCGATGCGTAAAGCGCTGCTTTCACTGGCGATGACGGTGGTCCTGCCGCTATGCGCGGCAGCTCAAAGCGGCTCGGCTTCCAGCTCCGCGGCTGGCGCCACACCCGGCCCGGGCGGCTGCCCTGACCCCGTAGCGGTAGTCAGGGCCTTCTACCTTTCCAACGACGCGGGGAAGTTCGCGGAAAGCGCGCGGTTCCTTGCGGATGACGTGAAGTTCGACACCTGGGCCACGGGCGTGAACGGCTACATGATGGCCCAGCGCCACCTGCTGGGAAAGAAGGCCCTGCGCGCGTTCCTGGCGGATGCTCGCGGGGTCCGCCATCGGCTTCCGGATTCGCCGCCGGACGGCCCGGTCTACAAGGAGACCCGGCTCAAGGTGACCGGCAACACCGTGGACTTCATGCTGGAGCCGGACCGACTGAGGCCCAACGGCCGGCCCTACAACCCGTTCAGCATCGAGGTGGTGCTGGACGGTTGCGTGATCAAGACGCTGACGGTGATAGAGCGCGTGACCTGGCTGTAGCGCTACTCCGCCGCCACGGGATTCTTCAGCACGCCAATCCCGCCAATGGCAACCTCCACGGAATCCCCGGCGTGCAGCTCCGCCGGCTCCCCGGAGGTGCCGGTGTAGATCAGGTCACCCGGCTCCAGCGTCACCCAGCGGGAGATCCATTCGATGAGCGCCGGGACGTCAAAGATGAGGTCCGAGGACGTGCAGCGCTGGACCTCGCGGTCATTGATCCGGGCGGAGATCACCGCCGCGGACGGATCCACGTCCGTGACGATGAACGGCCCCAGCGGGGAGAACGTGTCGGTGGACTTGGCGCGCCACCAGTTCAGGTCGTTCTTCTGCCAGGCACGCGCGCTCACGTCATTGCCGCACGTGTAGCCCAGCACGTAGTCCAGGGCGCGCTCCCTCGGCACCGAGCGGCAGCGGCGTCCCATGACCACCACCAGCTCCCCTTCCTCGTCGATTCGCCCCTGGCCGCTCGGCAGCCTGATCGTGTCTCCCGGGCCGATGACCGAGGACGGCACCTTCAGGAACACCTGCGGCTCACGGGGAGGCTCCCGGCCGTGGAGGTGATCCGAGTAGTTGTGGGCAAGGGCAAAGATCTTGGACGGCAGGACGGGGGCAAGGAGCCTCACGGAATCCAGCGGCCGGGATTCCTCCGTGGTGGCCCGGGAGCCAAACGCGTCCCCGATGAACGCGCGCACACGGTCCCCGCTGGACTCCACGGACTCCACCGCGCCCCACTGGATGCGGCCGTCTGCCTCAAAGCGTGCAATGCGCATGGGCTTACCCCGACGTGATGGCCGGCGGCGTGTCCAGCTCCTCCCCGTGCCCGGTGATGGAGAACACGATCCGCTCGCAGATGTTGCCTACCCGGTCCGCCACGCGTTCCAGGTTGTGCGCCACCCAGGTGAGCTTGTTGGCCTGCTCGATGACCTTCGGGTCCTGCATGATGTAGGTGACCAGCTCCCGGTAGATCTGCTCGTACAGGACGTCCACCTCCACGTCTTCCTTCGGGATGGCGCGGGCCGCCTCCACGTCCTGGCGGATGAACGCCTCCAGGGAGCGGTGCAGCATGTCGCAGGCCTTGGCGGCCATACGCGGGATGTCCATGAGCGGCTTGATGAGCCCTTCCACGCCCAGCATCACGGCGATGTTGGCAATCCCCTTGGCGTAGTCCGCCATGCGCTCCAGCTCCGAGGCGATCTCCAGGATGGCGGCCAGCGTGCGCAGGTCTCCCGCCATGGGCTGCTGCGTGGCGATGAGCGTCAGCGCCTCGTTCTCTATGGCGTAGCGCTTCTCGTTGACGTGCTTGTCCGCCTCGATGATGGCGTGCGCGTGGTCGATGTCCCGGTTCTTCAGCGCCTTTACCGACTCACCGATGGCGCGCTCCGCCATGGCCCCGAGCTCCAGGATCTCGTCCTGCAGGCGGTGCAGGTCGTGCTCGAACTTCTCTCTCGGCATCCTTTCCTCCGAACAACTCTCCGGTCAGCCGAAGCGACCGGTAATATAATCTTCGGTACGCCGGTCCCGCGGCTGCGTAAAAATCTGGTCCGTGGGACCGAACTCGGCAAGTATCCCTGCCTTGTCCTCGTTCAGCCAGAAAAAGCCCGTGCGGTCTGATACCCGCGCGGCCTGCTGCATGTTGTGCGTCACAATGATGATGGTGTAGCGCTCTTTCAAGGTGCGCATCAGCTCTTCCACGCGCAGCGTGGCAATGGGGTCCAGCGCCGAGCAGGGCTCGTCCATCAGGATGACCTCGGGAGCCACGGCCACCGCCCGGGCAATGCACAGGCGCTGCTGCTGCCCCAGGGAAAGGGCAAGCGCATCCTGGCGGAGGCTGTCCTTGACCTCGTCCCAGAGGTCCGCCGCGCGCAGGCTCTTCTCCACCAGGTCGTTCAGCGCCCGGCCACGGTGGGTGCCCAGGACACGGGGCCCGAAGGCCACGTTGTCATAGATGCTCTGCGGAAACGGGTTGGGGCGCTGGAAGACCATCCCCACCTTCATGCGCAGCAGGACCACGTCCGTGCTGGCCGCGTAGATGTTCCTTCCGTCTATCGTCACGGTGCCTTCCGCCCGGGCGCCGGTAATCGTGTCATTCATCCGGTTCAGGCACCGGAGGAACGTGGACTTGCCGCAGCCGGACGGGCCGATGAGAGCCGTGACCTGGCGCTCCTCGATGTCCATCGTGACGCCATGCAGGGCCAGCCGGGAGCCGTAGTACACGCTGAGGCCGCGCACCGTGATGCCGGCCATCAGCCGAATCTCCCGGTCACGTAGTCTTCCGTTCTCTTCTCCCGGGGCTGGGTGAACACCTGCGGACCGTCTCCGCATTCCACGAGCTCCCCGCCCAGGAAGAAGGCGGCCACGTCCGCCAGCCGGGCGGCCTGCTGGACGCTGTGCGGCACGATCACCACCGAGTAGAGGGTCTTCAGCTCGAACAGGGACTCTTCCACCTTGGCCGTGGAGATGGGGTCCAGCCCGGATGTGGGCTCGTCAAGGAGGAGCACCTCCGGCTCCAGGGAGAGGCTCCTGGCAATGCACAGCCGCTGCTGCTGCCCGCCGGACAGGCTCATGGCCGGCGCGTCCAGCCGGTCTTTCACCTCCGCCCATAGCGCGGCCTGGGTGAGGCTGCGCTCCAGCACCTCGGACAACCTCGTTCTGCTGCGAATGCCGGCCAGGCGCGGACCGTACACCACGTTGTCCCGCACCGTGCCGGGGAGCGGCAGCGGCAGCGCGAATACCATCCCCACGCGCCGGCGCAGCCCCGTCACGTCCACCCCGGGAGCGTAGATGTCCTCCCCGTCCAGCAGGATGCGCCCGGTCATCTTGGTGTTGTCCACCAGGTCGTTCAGCCGGTTCACCAGGCGCATGAGCGTGGTCTTGCCGCCGCCCGCCGGACCGAACAGCACGGTGATGGCGCGCTCCGGCACGTCCATCGTGATGCCGTTCAGGGACTGGCGGCCGTTGTACCAGTAGCTGAGGCCTTCGATCCTTACCTTGGGCTTGTCCGAGGCGTCGGAAAGGCGCCGCGTGCCGCGCGCGGCCGCGCTTTCCATGGCGCCGACGGTGGAGCGGGAGGCCGCCGACCCGGCGGAAGAGGCGGGCGTTACCATTGGCGCTTGCTCCGGAAGTGGCGGCGCATAAGGGAGGCGGCAACGTTCAACGAGAGCACCAGGCCCAGCAGGACGAGCGCGGTCCCGTACTGAACCGAAAGAGGCATGCCGGGGACCTGCGTGCTGATGACGTACAGGTGGTAGGGGAGCGCCATGGTCTGGTCCAGCGGGGAGCGCGGGAGTCGCGGCAGGTAGAAGGCCGCCACCGTGAACAGGATGGGCGCCGTCTCCCCGGCGGCTCGAAGCAGGCCCAGGATGACGCCCGTGATGATGCCCGGCAGCGCCTGCGGCAGCACGATGGTGCGGATCCCCTGCCACCGGGTCCCGCCCAGGCTGGCGGATACGGTGCGGAACTCCTGCGGCACCGCGCGCAGGGCCTCCTCCGAGGTGCTGATGATCACCGGCAGCGTCATGATGGCGAGCGTCAGGGAGCCGGCGAGGATGGAAGTGCCGAACCGGAAGAACAGCACGAACATGCCCAGGCCGAACAGGCCGTACACAATGGAAGGAATGCCGGCCAGGTTGACGATGGCAAGCCGGATGGCCCGTGTGAGCCCGGTGTCCCGCGCGTACTCGGAAAGGTACACGGCTCCCCCGACGCCGATGGGGACCGCCACCAGCGCCGTACCGGTGGTGAGCAGCAGCGTCCCGATGATCGCCGGCAGGATCCCGCCTTCCTTCATCCCGTGGAACGGCATGGTGCTCAGGAACTGCCAGTTGATGGCCACGATACCGCGGGCCACGATGACGCCCACCACCAGCAGGATGGGCGCCACCACGATGAACGTGACCAGGCCGAGCAGCGCGAAGCCCGTGCGCTGCGCGAGCAGGCGCGGCACGAGCCGCCGGGACGGGGTCGCGGTCAGGGAGGACCGCTTGCTCATCGCAGGCCACCCTTGCGCCGGGCCCGGAAGATGGCGGAGGCGGCGCTGAGGTTGATGAGGAACGTGACCAGGAACAGGATGATCCCGATGCCGAACAGCGCGTGGTAGTGCGTGCTGCCGCGCGCCACTTCTCCCATCTCCGCGGCGATGGTGGCCGTCATCGTGCGCACGGGCTGGAAGATCGCCTGCAGGGAGGCGGGGAGCACCGCCGCGTTGCCCGTCACCATCATCACGGCCATGGTTTCCCCGATGGCGCGTCCCATGCCGAGCATGACCGCGGTGAGGATGCCCGAGCGCGCGGCGGGGACTACCACGCGCCAGATGGTCTGCCACTTCGTGGCGCCCATGGCCAGTCCCGCGTCACGGTAGCTGCGCGGCACCGAGTCCAGCGCGTCCTCCGCCACGCTGATGACGGTGGGAAGCGCCATGTAGGCGAGGAGGAGCGCGCCGGCAAACGCCGTCAGTCCCGTGGGGACCCCGAGCAGCTCCCGGGTCAGCGGCGCCACGATGGTCATGCCGAAGAACCCCAGCACCACGGACGGGATGCCGGCGAGCACCTCGATGATCGGCTTGAGGATCTCCCGTGTCCACCGCGGGGCCACCTCACGGACGAAGACGGCGGTGGCCACGCCCAGCGGCAGCGCGATGATGATGGAGATGGCCGTCACCAGCAGGGAGCCCGTGATCAGCGGCAGCGTGCCGAAGATGCCGTAGGTAGGGTACCAGCGGGAGGAGAAAAGGTTTCCCGGCGGGACTTCGAAGAACACCGGCACCCCTTCCCGCAGCAGGAACAGGAAGATCAGCCCCACGAATCCGATGGTGGAGAAGCCGAGCACCCGGATCAACGTCTCCAGGGCCCATTCCGACGCGTGTCCGCGGCGGTTGGTCATGCGGCTCATGAGCTGGACCCCGCCAGGGGCACGAACCCGATGCCCTTCACCAGGGCCTGGCCTTCCCCGGTGACCCACTGCAGGTAGTCCTTCACGGCGCCCGTGGGCTGCCCGGCGGTGTACATGAACAGCGGCCGGGAGATGGGGTAGGTCCCGTCCAGCACGGTGCGCGCGGACGGGATGACAAAAGGCCCCGCCGCGCTTCTGGCTACGGCGATGACCTTCTGCTCCGGTTCCACGTAGCCCAGGCCGTCGTAGCCGATGGCGTTCGGGTTCTGCAGTACTTCGGAGCTGATGCCCTGGGAGGACGGCATCAGGAGCGTCCGCGGCGAGAACAACGCCGTGCTCTTGGAGCTGCCCAGCCGGATGACCTGCTCCAGGAAATAGACGTAGGTCCCGGAGTTGGATTCCCGGGAGAGAAGGACCACCGGCCCGGAGCCCGGGCCCAGGTCCGACCATTTCGTGATCCTGCCCGAGTACACGTCGGAGAGTTGCTGCAGCGTCAGGCCGGTGACCGGGTTGCTGCGGTTGGCCACCACCGCGATGGCGTCCAGCGCCACGGTGAAGCGAACCGGCTCGATGCCGTTCTTCCGTGCCTCCGCGATCTCCTCCGCGGACATCTCCCGTGAGGCGTTGGCGATCTGCACCGTCCCGTTGATGAGGGACGCGATGCCGGTCCCGGACCCGCCGCCGGTCACGGAGATGCGCACCTGGGGGTGCTCCTCCATGTAGCGTTCCGCCCATGCCAGCGCGAGGTTGACCAGCGTGTCCGATCCCGTGTCCTGGATGGCCGTTTCCGGAGCGGGGTCGGGGTGCGACACGGCACGCCGACCGGCGCAGCCGGCGACGACCGCCGCGGCCAGCACCGCGACGAGGCAGGCGCGAGCCGCCCGCCCGTACCGTATCCTGTGGATCACGGCAGGGAGTGTTTTCGATAACCATCGCCTCTGTCAAGGAAACCCGCGCGTGACTTTCGCGGTGCCCTGCGCTAAGATGCCGCTGGGGAGGACACCGGATGCGACACCTTCGATTCCTGGTGGCCGCGGGCCTGCTGCTGGCAGCCGGCGCCGTGTTTGCCGACGAGATGAGCGTCACGGTCAAGCAGACCCAGGTCCGTGACAAGGCCAGCTTCCTGGGCAAGGTGCTGGGCCTGCTCAATTACGCGGACCGGGTCGCCGTCCTGGACCAGTCCGTGAAGGGCTGGGTAAAGGTCCAGGGCCCGGACGGCAGGCTCCAGGGCTGGGTGAGCGCCTCCGCGCTGCAGAGCAAGAAGATCGTGCTGGCCGCCGGCTCCCAGAACGTGGAGCAGGGCGCCTCCAGCGGAGAGGTGGCACTGGCCGGCAAGGGGTTCAACGAGGACGTGGAGAAGCAGTACAAGACGCAAGGGAAGCTGGACTACACCTGGGTGGACAAGATGGAGACCTACAACCCCTCCTCCGACCAGGTGGCGGCATTCCTCCAGAAGGGCGGCCTGAATACCGCGGGAGGCGCCCAATGAAAAGCCGCATCCGTTTCTCCGTTCACGTCGCGCTCCTGGCGGCCGTCGCGCTGGGGCTCTCCGCCTGCGCCAGCATGGACCTGAGCGTGGGCAACGTGGTGGCTATCGGCCAGGGAGTCCAGCAGGTCCAGCAGGCCGAGCAGACCGATTTCACCCCGGAGCAGGAGTACTACATCGGCCGCGCGGTGGCGGCGAACCTCCTGCAGGACCGCACGGTGTACGACAATGCGGCGGCCACAGACTACCTGAACGTGCTGGAGCGCGGGCTTGCCATCTACTCGGACCGGCCGGAGACCTTCGGCGGGTACCACGTGGCAATCCTGGATTCCGCCGAGATCAACGCCTTTGCCGCGCCTGGCGGGCTCATCCTCGTGACGCGCGGCCTGCTGCGCTGCGCCACCTCGGAGGACGGCGTGGCCGCCATCCTGGCGCACGAGACAAGCCACGTCGTGCTGAAGCACGGCCTGAACGCCATCAAGCAGGCGCGAAAGACCGCCGCGTACCGCAACCTGGCCATTGCCGGGGCCAATACCGTGGGCGGCGGCGACGTGCAGCAGCTCACGGACCTGTTCAAGGATTCCATCGCGGACATCACCAACACGCTGGTGAACAACGGCTATTCCCGTGACCAGGAGCTGCAGGCGGACCAGATGGCGCTGGGCATCATGCGCGCGGCCGGCTACAATCCGCAGGCATTCGACGACATGCTGAAGCTCATGAAGCAGAAGCTGAAGGTCGGCGGGCTTGACTTTGCCAAGACGCACCCGGATCCGAAGATCCGCTCGGACGCGGTGGAGAAGACGCTGGCCGGGCAGCCGGCCGTGAACGTGTCTCCCGAGGCCGCCGCGGCCCGGCAGGCCCGCTACCAGGCCGCGCTGGGGACCGTGTAAGGTGGCGCGGGGTCCCACGCTTTCCCCCGGGGCCCGCAAGATTCTCCAGGGCCTCCTCATGGGAGCCGCCGGCGCCGTGCTCGCGCTGGCGCTGTGGCTGCCGGGGTGGCTGGACGGGTTCGAGGCGCGCACGTGGGACCTTCGCGCGCGCCTCTTCGCAAAGCCCGGCCCCGCCACCTCCCAGGTGGCCACCATCCTCCTGGACCAGAAGAGCCTGGAGTGGGGGAAAAAGGAAAACGGTTTGTCGTGGCCGTGGCCGCGCGAGGTGTACACCGCGGTCACGGATTTCTGCGCGCGCGCGGGGGCCCGGGCCCTCGTGTTCGACGTGTTCTACACGGAGCCTTCCGTCTACGGCGTCTCGGATGACCAGGCATTCGCCGCCGGCATCCGCAAGAACGGCCGGGTGGTGGCGGCCATGAACTTCGGCTCCGAGCAGGCCACCGACAAGGCCTGGCCCGCGGATGATGCGCGGCCCCGTATCGCGATAAGCGGCCTGCAGGAATGGATGGCCGCCGAGCGTCCCCGGACACTCTCCTTCCCGCTTGCCGAGTTCCCCATCCCGGAGGTCTTTTCCAGCGCCTCCATGCTGTCCAACGCGTTCCTGCGCCCGGATACCGTTGACCGCGTGTACCGGCGCGGCCCGTTGTTCAACGTGTTTGACGGTCGTGCCGTGCCCACCGAGGCGATGGCAGCCTACCTGGTGGGGAGGCCCGGGAGCCACTCCCTTTCCATTTTGCCGGGAGTCCTGCAGGTGGATGACCTGCGCGTACCCATCGACTCGGAAGGCCGGGCCATCCTGCGGTTCCGCGGCCCCACCACCACGCACAAGGCATGGACCGCGGCAGCCATCGTGCAGGCGGACATCCAGCTTCAAAGCGGAGACACGCCGGCCATTTCCCCGTCCGAGCTGAAGGACAAGTACGTGTTCTTCGGCTTCTCCGCTCCGGGGCTGTTCGACCTGAAGCCGTCCCCCATGCGCGGCGATTACCCCGGCGTGGAGATCCACGCCACCATGCTGGACAACCTGCTGTCCGGTGACTTCATGCGCACCACGCCGGCGGCCCTGACCGTGGTCCTGCTCCTGTTGTTGTGCGTGGGCGCCGCGCTCTCCGCCTCCGCCACCTCCCGTGCCGGATTGTCGGCGCTCGTCTACGTGCTGTTCCTTCCCGTGGCGCCGGTGCTCTCCCTGGGCGCGTACGCCTCGGGCTGGTGGCTGCCGCTGGTGGCGCTGGAGCTGGGCGTTCTGTTCTCCCTGGTGGGCTCGAGCCTGGCCAGCTATGCCACGGAAGGCCAGCAGAAGCGCTACATCAAGGGCGCCTTCAAGCAGTACCTGAGCCCGACGATCATCGAGGAGCTGATCGCGCACCCCGAGCGGCTCACGCTGGGCGGCCAGAAGCGGGACCTTTCCATCTTCTTCTCCGACCTGCAGGGCTTCACGTCCATCTCAGAAGTGCTCACCCCGGAAGACCTCACGCAGCTCCTGAACGACTACCTCTCCGCCATGACGGACATCATCGAGGAAGAGGGGGGCACGATCGACAAGTACGAGGGAGACGCGGTGATAGCCTTCTGGAACGCGCCGCTTGACCAGGCGGACCACGCGGTACGGGCGGTGCGCGCTGCCCTGCGCTGCCAGGCGCGGCTGGACGAGCTTCGGCCGGTGTTCCGTGAGCGCGTGAAGAAGGACCTGTTCAAGCGCATCGGGATCAACTCCGGCCCTGCCGTGGTGGGCAACTTCGGCTCGAAGAAGAAGTTCAACTACACCATGCTGGGGGACGCGGTGAACCTCGCCTCCCGGCTGGAAGGCGTGAACAAGCAGTTCAAGACGTTCACCATGATTTCTTCCATGGTGAAGGACCGCATGGGTGACGCGTTCCCCCTGCGGGAGGTATCCCGGATCGCTGTAGTGGGGCGCAAGGAGCCGGTCACCGTGTTCGAGCCCATGATGCCCGCGGTATATGACGCCCGCCGTGCCGTGCTCGGGACCTTTGCGGAAGGCCTGCAGGCATACTACGCCGGCCGCTTTCCGGAGGCCATCCGCGTGTTCGAATCCATCGCGGAGAAGGACCCACCGGCCTCCTGCTACCTGGAGAAGTGCCGAAAGCTCCAGGCCTCACCGCCGCAGGAGGGCTGGAACGGCGTGTGGGTGATGACGGAGAAGTGAGGCGCGCCCCCTCGCGCCGGCCGGGTGGGCGCCCGGCCGGCGTCCAGGCTTACTCCACCTTGTAGGTGCCGCCGGGGGCCACGGCAACCGCCTTCTGTCCCCTGGCCTGCACCTTCTTCACGAACGCCGCGGCATCAGCCTTGATCAGGTCGAACGTGTCGTAGTGCATCGGGATGACCACCTTCGCCTTGAGGAAGCCGGCCGCCCGGACGGCGTCGTCGATGTCCATGGTGAAGTTGTCCCCGATGGGCAGGAGAGCGACGTCCAGCGGACCCCACGCCTCGCCGATGAGCTGCATGTCCAGGAACAGCGCCGTGTCACCGGCGAAATAGACCTTCTTCCCGCCCATCGTGATCACGAACCCGCACGGGCTGCCCAGCGCCTCCCCGTTGGGTCCGGTGGAGCCGTGGTGCGCGATCGTGAGCTTCACGTGGCCGAACGGGAACTGGCGTCCGCCGCCGATGTGCAGCGGGTGGCCCTTGGCACCCTGGGATTCCAGCCAGCCCACGATCTCGTAGTTGGAGACCACAAGGGCCCCCGTCTTCTTTGCGATGGCGGCCGCGTCTCCCACGTGGTCGCCATGGCCGTGAGAGATCAGGATGGCGTCCAGCTTCGTGAACGAATCCGGCTTGACTGTGGCCTTCGGGTTGCCCTCCAGGAAAGGATCAAGCAGGATCTGATGTGTCCCGTCGTCGATTTCCCAGCAGTCATGACCGTAGTAATGAAGAGTAAGCATGAGAACAATCCCTCCATAGTGCGTAATTTCAATCTCCGCAATAATATAACGAGCCAGTTAGCCACTGACTGAGATCTCTGTAGTCTTGGCGACCAAAGGCGTTTCTTAGCTAAATTTTAATTGACTATTTTTGAATTTTAGTCAATTGTATCTGCATGATGACGCCAACCAGAGCGCGAAGCGAGCAGGACAGGAAGCTAAGGGCAGAGCACATCCTTGATGCGGCCGCGGACCTGCTCCTGCGTGTTGGCTACTCAAGAGTCACCATCGATGACATCAGCCGCCAGGCGGGGGTCGGG
>DASRZR010000291.1:0-7222 GCA_035686185.1 Spirochaetia bacterium
CGGGCCCATCGCGCCGCCGATCTCCGTGAGCAGGACGCTGCTGATGGTGGTCAGGCCCTCCGTCAGGCTGATGGGCCGGCCGCCAATGCGCTCGGCTGCCAGGCCGAAACCTTTTGCCATGTTGATGCCGTGGTCCCCGTCCCCGATGGCGCCATCGATCTCGCTGAGCAGGGCCGCGTGGTCCCGCACGGCATCGATCACCTTCTGCACCACGGTGGAACCGTACTGGTTGCTGAAGCTCTCCATCCCGGCACCTGTCCTCATCGCCCGGCGTGCGCGCAGCCCCTGCCGCCACGCCGCCGCGTGCGATCACTTCCTGCGGAACCTCTCATCGTACTCGATGATCTTCTGCACCTTCGGCGCGGACCCGCCGCCCTCGAACTCGGAGGCCAGCCACGCGTCCACGATGGTCTTGGCCAGCTCGGGCCCGATCACGCGCGCGCCCATGGTCAGGATCTGCGCGTTGTTGCTCTTGCGGGCGCGCTCGGCGGAGTACGTGTCGTGGCAGCAGGCCGCGCGTACGCCGGGAACCTTGTTCGCGGTGATGGCCATGCCGATGCCGGTACCGCACATCAGGATGCCGCGGGGATGCGTCCCGTCCGCGACGGCCTGCGCCACCTTCACCGCCACGTCCGGGTACAGCACCGGGTTCCTGTCAAAGGCGCCGTAGTCCTTCACCTCGATCCCGCGCCGGGCCAGGTGGGCCTTCAGCGTCTCCTTCAGATCGAATGCCGCCTCGTCCGCGCCGATTGCCACGGACGTCACTGAAGCCGAGACCTCTGGCATTCAACCTCCCGTATGCTTCCACAGCTCGTAGATCGCCGGCTGCGCGTTCTTCCCGAGTCCCGCGGCCTGGCCGGCCACGAACACCTCGTGGGCCGCCGCCGTCACCGGGATGGGACAGTGGGTTTCCGCGGCGAGCACGCGCGCGTAGGACAGGTCCTTCTGCATCATGTCCACGGTGCCGCCGGGTACGTACTGGTGCGCCGCGATGGCCGGCGCGCTCACGTCAAGCACCCGGGAGCCGGCCCAGCCTTCCCGAATGGCGTCGTACAGGTCCGTGACGCTCACGCCGTTGGCCACCGCGAGCGCCATCCCTTCCGCGATCACCGCGAACGTGGAGGCCACGATCATGTTGTTCACGAGCTTGGCGATGCCGCCGGCCCCGACCGCGCCCACGCGGACCGCCGTCTTTCCAATGGAGGCCAGGTACGGCCGCGCCCGGTCGAACACCGCCGGGTCGGCACCTGCCATGATGGCGAGGGACGCGGACCTGGCGCCGCCTTCCCCGCCGCTCACCGGCGCGTCCGCGAAGTCCACGCCGCGGGCGGCAAGACGCTCGGCGATCCGGCGGGACACGGACGGCAGGCTCGTGCTCAGGTCCACCAGCAGCGAGCCGCGGCGCAGCGCCGCCCCCAGCCCGCCGGATCCCAGGACCACTTCTTCCACGACGTCGGCGGACGGCAGGGAAAGAAAAACCACGGAGCAGGCCCGTCCGACCTCCGCCGCGCTTCGAGCCTTCTGAATCCCCTCGGCCGCGGCCAGCCGGGCCGGGTCCGCATCGAACCCCAGCACCGGGAAGCTCTTCGACATGTTCTGTGACATGGGGCCGCCCATGACACCCAGCCCCACAAAGCCTGCATGGTCCGCCATTGTCGTCTCGACTCCGCCCGCTCTCCCCGGAAGTATAGTATATACCCGCGGGGAGCAACATGAGGGGAGACGGCGGAGCGGAGGGGCGGCGGCTACGCGCCAGACTCCTGATTGACCGTGGCTCCCGCCAGCCCGAGCCCGGCTGTCTCCGCGCTCTCCCGGCAGGCGCGGGGCTTGTGGATGGAAAGCCGGGAAGCGCCGAAGGCGGAGACCACCACGCGCTTTCGTCCTCCGATGGCGAGGCGCTGTCCCGGCGCCAGCAGGTAGTCCCGGGGATCTCCCGAGGAGGTCACCCACAGGACCCCGTGAGCGCACACGAGCTCCGCGCAGGCCGGCTGCCACATCAGCGTGATCGTTGCGCGGTCTTCCAGGCTCATTTCGTCCATGCTTCGTTCCTCCCCATGGCCAGAAGATCGGGAACGGGCGGAGCGCCGGACAGGGACAGTTCGCGGGAGATTTCGCGTCACAGTTGATCGGGACGGCGAACTGTGCCCATGCAGCCGGCTCCTGACTGTGCCTGTTCTCTCCGCGTGGGCGGCATTACTTTGTCTTCGTGGAAGCCGCGGTCTCTCCCCTGTACCGCTCCGTAGCCGAGCGAGTGATGGCGCTCATTGAGTCCGGTGCCTACAAGCCGGGGGAGCGCCTCCCGTCCATCCGCGAGATGAGCCGGCACATGAGGGTCAGCATCAACACGGTGAAGACCGCCTACGACCTGCTGGAGATGAACCGTCGGATCGCGCCACGACCCCAGTCCGGCTATTACGTGCGCGGCCCGCTGCCGGAGATCCCCTCCGAGCCGCCCATCCGGCTGGAAGCGCTCGTGCCGACGGAGCCGACCATCGATGAGATTGCCGCGCAGGTCCACCGGGACGTGGACCGCACGGACCTCGTGCGGCTGGGAGCCGCGGTGCCGAATCCGCAGGCGCTGCCATCAGCACGGCTCGCGCGCCTGCTGGCCCGGGAAGCCCAGGCGCGCCCCTCCCAGAGCGCGGAGTACCAGATCGGCATCGGAGAGCAGAGACTGCGGGAGCAGATCGCGAAGCTCCTCCTGGAGGGCGGCTCCGTGGTGGCCCCGTCCGAGGTCGTCATCACGACTGGCTGCCAGGAGGCGGTGACCCATGCGCTGCTCGCCCTGTGCGAGCCCGGGGACACGGTGGCCATCGAGAGCCCCACGTACTTCTCCTTCATCCGGATGCTGGAGCGCCTGCGGCTGAACGCCATCGAGATCCCCGGCAGCTCCTCCGAGGGGATCAGCCTGGAGGCGCTGGAGTACGCGCTGGACCACCAGCGGGTGCGCGCGTGCCTGTTCACGCCCAACTTCTCCAACCCACTGGGCAGCCTGATGCCGGACGAGAACAAGGAGCGCCTGGCGCGCCTGCTGCAGAGCCGCGGCGTCCCCCTGATCGAGGACGACATCTACGGAGACCTGTGCCACGGCAGCGAACGGCCGCGCACCGTGAAGTCGTTCGACGACTCCGGCACCGTCATCCTGTGCTCGTCGTTCACCAAGACGCTGTGCCCCGGCTACCGGGTGGGCTGGATCGTTGCCGGCCCGTACCACGCGAGGATCCTGCAGGTGAAGATGGCGCTGAGCGTGGCCACCCCCACGCCCACGCAGCTCGCGGTGGGCGCGTACCTGGCCTCCGGCGCCTACCCGCGCCACCTGCGCAAGGCGCGCGCGCTGTACGCCTCCAACGTTGCCCGGATGGCGGAGGCCGTGGGCGCCTGTTTTCCGGATGGCACGCGCGTGTCCCGGCCTCGGGGCGGGTTCGTGCTGTGGGTGGAGGTGCCGCCCCCGTTCGATTCGCTGCGTCTGTACGAGGAGGCGCGCAAGCGGGGAATCAGCGTGGCGCCGGGCTCCATCTTTTCTCTCACCGGGAAGTTCCGAAACGCGCTGAGGCTGAACGCGGCCGTCTGGTCACCCGAGACAGCGGCCGGCTTGAGGACGGTCGGGGAGCTGGCGCGGGAATCGCTGCGGCCGGCCCGGGCCGGGTAGCGCGGATCCTCAGGCACGGAACTGGCGCAGCGGCCGGCCCTCTTTCATGTGGGCGGCAAGGCGCTGCAGATCCGGCCGGCTGTGGCGGAAGAATGCCTGGTAGGCCGCGCAGAGGTAGTTGAGGCCGGGCTCGCCGTCCACGGTGGTCAGAAACCGGTCCTTCGGACACCCGCCGTTGCAGGAGATCCTCACGTCGCACTCCCGGCAGACTCGGGGAAGGGCTTCCTTTTTTGCCGCCCCGAATGCCGCCATGCGCGGGTCCGCCGCCAGTTCCGCGAGGCTCCGCTCCCGCAGGTTCCCGATGAGGTGCGCCGGGTCCACGTAGTGGTCACAGGCATAGAACCCGCCGTCGTGCTCCAGCACGGCTGCGTCTCCGCAGGTTTCCCGGTGGATGCACAGGGCGTGCGGCATTCCGTAGACAGGCCGCAGCGCCTCGTCGAAGGTCTGGATCACCACCCGGCCCACGTCCTGGCGGAGCCAGCGGTCGAACACCCGGCAGAGGAACGCGCCGACGGCCTCCGCCGGTGCCGTGGGCGGGCTCACGCCGGCTTCCGCCCGGATGACGAGCGGCAGGAACTGCAGGTAACGCACCCCGAGGTCCCGGAAGAAGTCGTACACACGGTCCGGCTCCGAGGCGTTGCCGGCGTGCAGCACGCACAGCACGTTGCAGAAGACCCCGGCCGCGGCGAGCCGCCGGAAGCTCGAAACGGCTCGGGCATGGCTGCCACGGCCGGCGGCGTCCGGGCGCACCGCGTCGTGCACGTCCGCGGGACCGTCCAGGCTCAGCCCGACCGAGAACCGCTCCTGCGCGAGGAACCGGGCCCACTCCTCGTCCAGCAGCACTCCGTTGGTCTGGATGCCGTTCGTGAAGGCTCGGCCGGGCGGTCGGTGCTTCTTCTGGAGTCGTACGATGAGCCGAAAGTAGTCCCGGCCGAGCAGCGTGGGCTCACCGCCGTGCCATTCGAAGTGGGTGACCGGCCCGGGCGATGCGGCAAACCGCTGCGCCACGTAACGCTCCAGCAGCGCCTCGTCCATGCGCCACGCCCCGGCGGGAAAGAGTGAGGCCCGTGACAGGTAGTAGCAGTACCCGCAGCGCAGGTTGCAGGCCGGCCCCGCGGGCTTGGCCATGACAAGGCATTCGGAGGCAGGCACGCGGTGCCGTCCTAACTGACGAGGTGCCTCTGGAAGAAGGCCAGCATCCGCGGGTACGAGTCCCGCGCGGCAGCCACGTTGTAGGCGCCCCCGTCATCGTTGAAGAATGCATGCATCGCCCCGGGGTACACGTGGTGCTCGAACGACTTGCCCGCCGCGGCCAGGAGCTCGGCAAAGGCCGGCACGCCGGCGGTAACGCGGGCATCTTTTTCCCCGTAGAAGCCAAGCAGCGGGCAGGCGATGCCGGCCGCCTTGTCCGCCGGCGGGCAGGTGCCGTAGTAGATGACCGCCGCGGAGAGCTCCGGCTCCTCGCAGGCCAGCAGGGCGGAGAGACCGCCGCCCATGCAGAAGCCCACGCACCCCACCTTCTGGTCCCGTGTCTCGGGCCGTTCGCGCCGCAGCCAGCGGACCGCGCCGCGCAGGGTGGAGGCGAGCTCCGGCTGCCGGGGGAACTGGCCCATCATGGCGCCGACCGTTTCCCGAAGCGCCGCGCTCTCCGCTGCGGGCAGCCGGGCCAGCGCGGCGTCCCGCGCGGACGGATCTCCGAAGGCGGCCCCCGGGGGAAGCGTGCGCATGAAGGCCATCGCCTTCTCCATCCGGTCTCTGCCCAGCGGCGCGGGACGCTCGCCACCCGCCGCGTACAGGTCCGGGGCGAGGGCCACGTAGCCGGCGGCCGCAATCCGGCGGGTGACGTCCTCTATGTGGTCCGTCACTCCCATGATCTCCTGGATGACGATGACGCCCGGCAGCGGCATCTGGGCCCGTTCGGGCAGGGCCAGGTAGCCGGGGCACACCCCGCAGTTCACCACTTCCGTCCTGATGGCCATGGAGTCCTCCTACAGCACCCGGGTGTCGGACTTGTCCAGCAGCGTGGAAAGCGCGGACTTCACGTTGTCCATCCGGGAGGCGAAGATCATCGCAGCGATGATGTACGGCTTCCAGCTCGCCTGCCGGTACAGCGGCGTGCGGAACCGGTCGAATACGTCCGCGGCCACCTCGCCGCGCTCGCAGCTCACGCCGCTGATGTCCGCCGGGAGGCAGTGCAGGTACAGCGCGTCGTTCGTCCGCGCCATGAGATCCTTCGTGCATTCCCAGTCCTGGAACTTCGCGTTGTTCGCCAGGCAGCGCTTCTCCAGGTCTTTCAGCTTCAGGGTGTCTCCCGTCTCCACGATCTGCGTGCGCTCCTCCATGACGGAGAACGGCGCCCAGCTCTTGGGGTAGACGAAATCCGCGCCCTCGAATGCCTCCGCCATGGAGCCGCAGACCGTGAACGTCCCCTTCGCTTCCTGCGCCAGGCGGCCGGCCCGCTTCACCACGTCCGGCATCAGCGAGTAGCCCTCCGGGTACGCCAGCCTCACGTCCATGCCGAACCGCGTGAACAGGCCGATGATCCCCTGCGGCACGGAAAGCGGCTTGCCGTACGACGGGGAGTAGGCCCACGTCATCGCCACCTTCTTCCCCTGCAGCTTCTCCACGCCGCCGGTCTCCGTGACAAGGTGCAGGAGGTCCGCCATGGACTGCGTGGGGTGATCGATGTCGCACTGGAGGTTGACGATGCTCGGCCGTTGCTCCAGCACGCCGTCCCGGTGTCCCTGCTCCAGGGCTTCCGCCACCTGCAGCATGTAGGTGTGGCCCTTGCCGATGTACATGTCATCCCGGATGCCGATTGCCTCCGCCATGAAGGACACCATGTTCGCCGTCTCGCGGACCGTCTCTCCGTGCGCGATCTGGGACTTGCCCTCGTCCAGGTCGGAGACCGCCAGGCCCAGCATGTTGCACGCGGAGGCAAAGCTGAACCGCGTGCGGGTGGAGTTGTCACGGAAGATGGAGATCCCCAGCCCGCTGTCGTACACGCGGGTGGAGACGTTGCTCGTGCGCAGGAGCTTCAGCAGCCGGGCCACCTGCAGGATGGTCTCCAGCTCCTCCCGGGTCTTGTCCCACGTGAGCAGGAAGTCGTGGCCCCTCAGCTCGGCCAGGGCCCGGGGCGACAGGCCGTCGATCAGGCGATGGATGTCGTGAGCGGTCAGCGTGGTCATCAGAACCTCCCCAGTGCAGCCAGGATGCGATCCGGCGTGAAAGGCCACTGCCGCATCCACACGCCCGTGGCGTCGTGGATGGCGGCGGCGATGGCGGGGGCGGCGCCGTTGACGCTGATCTCCGCCACGCTCTTGCCTCCGAACGGCCCGAAACGGTCATCGGTCTGGATCATGCGGGCGTGGAAGTCCCGCGGGACCTCGGCGAACATGGGTACGCCGTAGTCCCCGAGCCCCGTGGTGAGGCAGCGGCCCTCCTCGTCGAAGATCATCTCCTCGTACAGCGCGTGCCCGATGGATTTCAGCACGCCGCCATAGACCTGCCCGAGGGCCAGCTCGGGGTTGATGGGCGTGCCGCTGTCGTGCAGCGCGTGGTAGCGGCGCACCT
>DASRZR010000292.1:0-7689 GCA_035686185.1 Spirochaetia bacterium
TTCCGATACTAGCTGGGCCAGCGCCTCCACCAGTCGCGGATCGGGACCCAGGAGTGTCTTCATCCGGGCTTCGGTTGCCTCCCTCTCGATGATGAGCACGTCCAGAACCTTGCCCCGAAGCTGGCGCAGGGAGCCTTCGAACGCCGCCTGCCGGCGATAGCGGGAACTGCGGCGGGAAGCCGTGGCCGCAGACCGGTCTGCGCCGCGCGCCAGAAAGGTGCCGTAGTCCATGAGCGCGTAGAACCACTCCCGCGGTCGTCGCCGGTCCATGGACTGCTCCACCAGCGGAAGAAGGACAGAGTCCGGTACCGCGGTACGGCGCGGAAAGAAGAAGTGCAGGAACACGCGACGGATGTTTGCCTCCACGAATGCGTGGGGCACGTCAAACGCGTAGACCACGACCGCGGCCGCGGTTGCCGGCCCGACGCCGGGCAGCTTCACAAGCTCCTCCGCGGAGCGCGGGAGCCGTCCGGCATGGCGCTCGGTGACCAGCCGCGCGCACTCCCGGAGGGCCAGCGCCCGGCGGTTGTACCCGAGGCCTTTCCATGCGGCAACCACCTCCGCCACGCTGGCCGCGGCAAGACGGCGAAATGACGGAAACTTGCGCACGAAGGCCATGTAGCGTGGCGTGACCATGGCGACGGTGGTCTGCTGGAGCATGATCTCCGATACGAGGACCCGGTAGGGGGTGCGATTGTTTCTCCAGGGCATGCTCCTGCCGTGGGCCCGGTAGTGGCGCCAGACCAGGGACCGGAAAGCGCGCACGGAGGGATTCAGAACTTCTTCTCCGAATCCAGGAGGATCGTGACCGGGCCGACGTTGGTGTAGGTGATGTCCATGTGGGCCTGGAACTCTCCCGTGGCAACCGGAAGGCCGGACTCTGCACATAGACGGACGGCAAGCTCGTATACGCCGCGGGCTTTTGCGGGTTCCTCGGCGGCGACATAGGAAGGACGCCGTCCTTCCCGCGCATCGCCGTAGAGAGTGAACTGGGAGATCACCATGAGGCCGCCGCCGGTGTCCTTCACGGAGAGGTTCATCTTGCCTTCCGTGTCCGGAAAGATGCGCAGGTTGAGCACCTTGTCCGTCATGGCGCGGGCCTCTTTCTCACCGTCTCCCCGGCCCACCCCCAGGTAGACAAGGAGCCCGTTCTCGATGCGCTGATCCGGTTTCCCCTGCACGCTCACGGAGCAGGAGCGAACGCGCTGCACGACTGCTCGCACCGCCGCGCCCTACTGCGAGATCCGGTGAAGCGAAATGCCGGTGAGAGCCATCGTGCTGCCGGTGGCGGTGAGCTGCCCGAGGACCTGGACCGCGTCCCCGTTTCCCAGGTCCGCGGCAAAGGAAAGGGTGACGGGCACGATACCCTGCAGCTCCTTCTCCTGGTCGTAGCCGACCAGGAGGTCGAACGTGATCTGCGTCTTGGAGGTGGCAAGGTTCGCCACCTTTCCCTTCCACACGACGGCGGCCCCGTCGTAGAGCACGGGCTGGTGCGAGACCGAGGCGTAGGTGTACAGGTCACGCGCCGTGTCGAAGGACGGCGGGGTCACGAAGCCCTTGAGCATGCGCGCCCTTTCCTTCACGGCGGGTGCCGCGTTGGAAAGCAGGAGCCGGTTGATGTCCACCACGGCGAGGTTGTCCCGGAAGGACAGGAGCTCGCTCTTGGCCCTCTGGAACGTCTGGCGGACCTCCCCTTCCTTCATGACGAACAGGTAGTTCGTGCCGGTATCCACGTCCGGCACTCCGGCTGGCAGCTCGATCACGGAGACCCCGGGCCGTTCCGTTCCCCGGGGCGTTGCCACCCTCACGCCGAGGTAGGCCAGGCCGGCAACCGCCAGGCAGCTCAGGAGCACCAGCGCCACCGGCAACAGCCTGACCCGGGAAGGCAGCGGAGGGAACAGCACCTTCAGCCGGCCGCTGTCGATGAACTCCTGCAGCGCATCAGCGGTCATGCCGCGGCGCAGGAGCTCCAGGCCGCGCTTTGCGATAGGGTTGGACGGCTGGATTTCCACGACTTGCAGCCAGCGTTTCAGCGCCGCCTCGTGCTCGGCCCGGCGGAAATGCACCGCCGCGATGCCCAGGACCATGCTGATGTCATCGTCGCGGAGCTGCAGGGCGCGGCTCATGTAGGAGAACGCCCCTCCGAAGTCCCCGGTGTGCAGGCACGCGAGGCCGAGCGTGCGGAAGTAGTCGAAGTTCTCGCGGTAGCGAAAGACCTCCGGCTCCAGGAGCCGGATCACGTCGGGGAAACGCCGGGCTCGAAAGAGTCTCCGGGCTTCTCCCATGCCGCCGCGCTTCATCCGGGGCCGATCCCTAGTTTCCGGCAGGGGGTGTGTACCGGCCCGAGCGGCTCTGCAGGTCCTTGATGGCGGACTCGATGAGCGCCAGCTCGTCGTCAGGGATGCCGGCGGAGCCAGACATCCGTGAATCGATCTCGTTCAGGATGGAGTTCACGGAGGCGAGATCAGCCTGCGCCGCCTGCTCGGTGTCACGCGCCGCGCGGCCCTGGTCCAGAGACTGCTGCACCGCGGCGGTGAAGTCCGGGGCCGCCGCGGCCGGCGCGGCCACAACTGCGGCGGTGGCCGGCGCACTGGCGTCATAGCCGGCCGGGGAGAAAAGGCCCATGACCAGCGTAAGGGTGATCTCTCCCGACCTTGCGACAGGCCGGGCGTCGTAGAACTGGGCCACGGCCGAGTCGTTGATGGAGTATGGCAGGAGGCTGAAGTTGCGTACTGCGGACGTGTCGTAGGCCCAGGCAGCGTCGCTCAGCCGCTTCCAGTTTGCAAAGACTACCCGATCGGGGACCGTGATGCCCGCACCGGACATCATTACCTGGAGGCCGAAGTTCCCCTTGTCCCCTGCAAGCGGAGACTCCCACCAGGCGGCCTTGTCGGAGGGCAGCAGCGTCAGCTCATGGCTGAGCTGATCCACCGAGGGAGTGCGAAAGTGCGTGCCGGAGGGCTCCCCCAGGTACGTGTCGAACAGGTATCGGGCCCCCGCGGTGATGTCCTGCTCGGAGAGGTTGCGCAGGCTGAGGTCGATGCGGATCCCCGTGCTGTCCGCCGCATCCTTGGCAGCGACGAATGTGAACGTCTCCGTGACCTGGAGGAACGTGGACTTCCACACAAAGCGCGCCCCGCCGGGCACGCGCTCCGCCCTCTCGGAGAACTCGGAGCTTTCTCCCATGCGGTAGATCTTGTTGCCGTACACGACGCTGAGCGTCGTGGTCCGGGGGTCCTGCGTGGCCAGGAGCGGCAGGTAAGCGCCGCTTGCGCCTGCCTGGCAGGAGACGGTGAACCGGCCCGTGCCTTCGATCAGGCTGAGCCGTACCTTCCCGTCCGCCGCGTCCAGTCCGTACGACGGGCCGGCCGCCGCGAGGGCCAGCAGCGCCGCGCCGACGACTGCCGTGAACCAGGGCCGGCACGCTCGTGTCATTTGCCACTCCCCTCGTTGGAGATGAGCCATTGCAGGTACTGCTCTTTGAGAGCGAGCGCTGCCTGCTTGGCGGCCAGCAGCCGCTGGGTGCGGTCGATGTCAGCGGCGGACGGACCGGTGGCCGGAGCCGCCGGTGCGGCGGGGACTGCTGCTGCGGCCGTGGCGGCGGCACCGGTTCCCGCGGCCGCCGCCGCCTTGAGCTGGGCAATCTGGTCCGTTTTCTGCGCAAGCTGCTGCTGAAGGTCGGCAATGACCTTGCGGTCATCTTCCGAGCTGGAGGCGGCCAGCCTCTTCTGGTACGCCTCGATGGCCTGCACGTACGCCTTTTCCCGGTTCTGGTACTCCTGCACGTTCCGCAGGAGCTCCTCGTGGCTCCACGTGAGCAGCTTGGCCATTTCCGCCTGCTGGCGGCGAAGCTGGATCAGGGAGATCTTGTACTGGGCCGCCTCCACCTTCACGCTCGTGGGGTAGTCCGTGATGATCTTCTGGTAGAAGCCCTCCGCATCGTCCCACCTTCCCAGGGCGTAGAGGCTCTCCGCGGCCCAGAACCACGCGCTGGACACGAACTGTGATCGGGGGTAGCTCGTGATGAAGCCCTGCAGCACCTGGATGGCGTTCTCGTACTCCTGCTGGAGGAACAGGAGGCGCCCGTTCTGGTACACCGCCTCCTCGTAGTCCGGAGCGCCGGGGTACGTGGTCAGGTAGAACTCGAGGTTGCGGTCCGCGTCATCCAGTTTCCCCACGGCCATGTAGGACTTGGCGATGAGGAAGTAGGCGGCCGCCTTCTGGGAGCCGGCCGTGGGATCCAGGATGACGTTGTGGAAGAGCAGGATGGCCTTGTCGTACTGGCCGTTTCGAAACTGGTCGATGCCGTCTTTCAGGTCCGACCCCGTTCCGGAGGCCTGCGCGGTCGCGTGAACGGCGCCTATGGCAAGGGCCAGGATCACGATTGGCAGGGACGCCATTCGCTGGTGTGACATGGGCCTTTTTCTCTCCTCCCTAAGACTTTCGACCGTCACATCGGCAAACTCAAATCAGATTCTACCATTTCGGCAGCCGCACCGGCTACGTCAGCGACAGCCCGCGAGGAATCACGTCCGTTGACGAACAAGGCAACGCCGTGCGATACTGGCGCCTGGAGTCCACGGACGGTAATTGCTCGTTCCGCAGCAGTTTACACGCCGTCGGACCGCGGGAGGGCGCAGCGAAAGGGCGGCGTGATGACAGGTGACAGCGCCCGTCAGGCGAACGCGGGTCGCAAGGCCGCGGGGCAGGTCTTCGATACCGCCTGCCTCTACCTGCGGGAAGGCCGTTTCTCCGAGGGCATGAGCGCGCTGGAGAACGTGCTGGAAGCGGATGTGGAGTTTCCGGGCGCGGCCGCGGCGGTCAAGTGTGCCGCCTTCTGGCACGACTGCCAGGAGAAGGAGGAGGCGGCAAAGGAAGGTTTTGAACGGGGCGAGCAGCTCCTGGGACAGTGGAGGCTGTTCCAGGCCTTTGCGGCCCGGCTTCCGGAAACGCCGGAGCGGTGCCTGTTTGCGATCAAGCAGTTCGTGTTCTCCGCCGCGCTCGTGGCGTACGGCGCCCCGACCGGTTCCTCCCTGGAAGGGGAAGAAGCGGCCGTGGAACCGGCGGCAGAGGACCCCTACCTGCTCCTGCAGATGGGCCGCTGCTACAAGGGCGTGGGCAACTACGAGCGGGCTATCGAGTGCCTGGAGCGCGCCAACCGGGAGTCGCGGGACGACGCGCGGGTGCTCGCGGAGCTCGCCGACTGCTACTCGCTGGTGAACGAGTCCCGGGCGGCGAAGATCTTCTTCCGGGAGGCGTTCTTCGTGGACCCGCAGGCGGTGGACCTTGCGGGGCTGGAATCGCCGCTGGTGCACCGCCTGGCGGCCCGCTTGCGGCAACGGGGCCTGCAGGAGCCCCTGCTCAACGAGTGGATGCCGGTCTACGGCGCCATCTGGGGGGTGTTCAACGTGAAGAGGGAGATGAAGCCGCTGGAGTTCGGGAAGCTCAAGCAGGCCATCTACCAGTTGGAGAAAGAGCGGCGGCAGCCGGGCCCCGGCGCGGAGCGGGCAACGCCCCGGCTGATCAACCGCTACTTCTGGCTGATCGACCACTACCGCTCCACCGGCGAGTCACGGGACAAGGTGGAAGAAGTCCTGCAGAGGCTGAAGGAAACGGACCCGCGGGTCCACGCGGACTACACGACCTGAAAGGGAGAAAGAATGGCAACGGAACTGCTGAAGACGATCACCGACCTTCTCAACGAGGAGAAGTGGACCCGGGCGACGCTCAACAGCTACTCAATCACGAACTTCAAGGACCTCGACCTGCTCATCGACCAGGCCCGCAGCGAGGGCCTCGTGGAGGAGGTGCGCGAGCTCACCGGCGAGCACCTGAAGCACACGAGCAACTCGATCATCGCACTGTACGTCTCCGGCGTCATGGCCCTTTCCCGCGAGCTGGTGGACGACACGAACCTGATCATGCTCATCAGCATCTTCATGGACAACCACAAGTGGAACATCGTGGAGTTCCTCGCGGAGCGCATCCTCGCCTACGGGGAGAACAAGTACGCGCTGCGCACGCTCGGGGAATGCTACGAGAACAAGGATGACGAGCCGCGCAAGCTGGAGATCTGGGACCGCCTCATCCGCGTGGACTACGAAGAGGCGGAGATCGTCAAGACGCTGGGGGAGAAGCGCGAGCAGGCGGGAGATGCCGCGGCCGCGGTGGACTACTACAAGAAGGCCATCCACCGCTTCATCAACAAGAAGCAGTTCGCCAGCGTCAAGGAGCTGTGGGACAAGCTCATCAAGCTGTCCCCGGACGACATCGATTTCTTCTTCCACATCGAGGGGCGGATCGCCCGGGCGCTGAACGGAGAGCGGGCCGCCTCGCTGCTGGTGACACTGATCCCCCCGTACAAGGAGAAGGAGGACTGGAACACCTGCATCGAGATCCTGAAGAAAGTCCTCGCCTATGATTCCAAGAACAACGCGGCGCGCAAGGAGATCATCGAAAGCTACCGTCGCAAATACGCCGCGCACAGCCAGCTTGAGGAGTACATCAAGATCTCCAACCTCACGCAGAACTGGAGAAGCGTGCACGAAGCCATAGCGGATTTCGAGAAGCACATCGGGTTCGACACGGGGAACTACGTCTTCCACCGCTCCTGGGGGATCGGCCGGATCTCCGCCAGCAAGGACGACACGTTCACGATCGATTTCGCCAACAAGACCCAGCACAAGATGTCCCTGAAGATGGCCGTCAGCGCGCTGGAGGTGCTGTCTTCCGAGCACATCTGGGTATTGAAAAAGACACTGCCCAAGGAGGAGCTGGCGAAGAAGGTCAAGGAGGATCCCGCCTGGGCGCTGAAGGTCATCATTCGCAGCTTCGGCAACGTGGCGGACATGAAGAGGATCAAGGCGGAGCTCGTGCCGGAGGTGCTGAGCGCCGGTGAATGGTCGCGGTGGAATACCGAGGCGCGCTCCGTGCTGAAGAAGGACTCCGCGTTCGGGAACCTGCCGGACAAGGTGGACCAGTTCGTGGTCCGGGACAAGCCCATCTCCTTCGAGGAGAAGACGTACAACAAGTTCAAGGCGGAGAAGGGCTTCTTCGACCGGGTCAAGACGCTGGAAGACTACATGCAGGCGGGCCACGCCGAGCCGGACTCCGACTGGTTCACGGAGATGTTCTCCTACTTCGCCGGCTTCCTGAAGGGCTACACGGCCGTCTCCGAGACGGTGATCTCAAGCTGGCTCCTGCTGCAGAAGGTCATTGCCCGCTACCCGTTCCTGTCCGCCGGGACGCAGGCGAGCTTCGAGGAGCTGTTCGGCCGCATCGACAAGCTGGAGGAGACCTTTGGCCGCATCGAGGACCCGGACCTCCGCAAGGACCTCCTCGTGGCCGTCAAGAAAAACATCGCGGACTGGCCGGCGATCTTCACGCGGCTGTTCCCGCTGTTCCCGACACGGTTCATCGTGGACGAGCTGGTGGCCGCCTCCCACTGGGAGCCGCTCACCGCCATGATCACCGGCGTCGTGTCGCGCTACCGTGAGCTGCGGGACGCGTTCGTGTGGGTGGCCAAGAACCTCCTGGGCGAGCACTGGCTGGAGAGGATGAACCTCTCCCGGGAGAAGATCTACATCGGGCTGATCCACCTCCTGGACATCACCTACCGCGACATCGCCAACAAGTCGAACGCCAGCGTCAACCGCAAGACCAACCGCCAGATCCACGAGTTCCTCTTCG
>DASRZR010000293.1:0-5372 GCA_035686185.1 Spirochaetia bacterium
CTCGGCGAACAGGACGGCCTCGCGCTGCTGAAGGAAGTCAAGGCGGAAGAGCCGGCCGTCCCGGTGATCATCATCACCGGTCACGGAGACATCTACAGCGCCGTGGAGTGCATGAAGGCGGGCGCGACGAACTACATTCCCAAGCCGATCGATCACGGCCTGCTGCTGTCCATCATTGAGAAGGAGGGGGTGGCGCTGCGCGACCGGCTGGCAACGGTCGGCTTCCGCGAGTCCCTGCGCTCGGCCGCGCGCACGCGCCTCGTGCCCAGCACGTCCGCGGAAATGAAGGAGATCGAGCGCGTGGTGGAGAAGGTGAAAGACTCCGATGTCCCGGTGCTTCTCCTCGGGGAGACGGGCACGGGCAAGGAGGTCATCGCCAAGATCATCCATTACACGGGGGCCTACCGGGACCGCCCGTTCGTGGGCCTGAACTGCGCCTCCCTCAACGAGAACCTCCTGGAGAGCGAGCTGTTCGGTCACGAGCGGGGAGCCTTCTCCGGGGCCATCGGGCGCAAGATCGGCCGCTTTGAGCTGGCGGGGAGCGGGACGCTGTTCCTGGACGAGATCGGAGACATGAGCCTCTCGATGCAGTCGAAGCTGCTGCGGGTGTTGCAGGAGAAGACGCTGGAGCGCGTGGGCGGCACGAAACCGGTGTCCGTGTACTGCCGCCTGATCGCGGCGACGAACAAGGACCTCGCCACCATGCGGGCGCGGGGCGAGTTCCGGGAGGACCTGTACTACCGCCTCAGCACGGTCAGCCTGAAGCTCCCGCCGCTGCGTGACCGCGTCCGCGACATCCCCGCCCTGGTCCGCACGTTCGTGGACGAGGCGAACGCGGCCTACGGGCGCAACGTGAAGGTGGTGCCGGACCGGATCATGCGCAGCCTGACCGCCCACTCGTGGCCGGGCAACATCCGGCAGCTGCGGAACGTCATCGCGAACGCGGTCATCCTCAGCGAGGGAGAGGAGATCTCCGGGCTGGAGTTCGGAGACGGGGGGATGGCACACGAGGAGATCCACCTCGACAAGGACCTTCCCAGCACGGTGGCACGCTACTCCCGGGAGATAGAAAGAAAGATCATCCGTTTCGTCCTGGAAAAGAACCAGGGCAACATCACGAAGAGCGCGACGCGCCTGGGCATCAGCCGCAAGACCCTGTACGAGAAGATCCGACGCTACGATCTGGGGCAGGCACCGGACGCGACGTCGGGAGACAGTCCATGAAGCGGGCGGCGACGATTGCCCTTTTCCTCTTGTGTTCCCTCGTTCCCATGGTGGCGCACGCGGCCGGTCGCGCGGAACGGCGGCCGGACACGCGGCTGGAGATCTTCAGCTGGTGGACCGCGGGAGGGGAGGCGGAAGGCCTGGCCGCGATGTTCGACCGCTACCGGTCCCTGTACCCCTCCGTGCAGATCATCAACGCGACCGTGGCCGGCGGAGCCGGGTCGAACGCCAAGGCGGTCCTGGCCACCCGGATGCAGGGCCACAACCCTCCGGACTCCTTCCAGGTCCACGCCGGCCACGAGCTGATCGACTCCTGGGTCCGCGCCGGCAAGATGGAGCCGATCACCTTCATCTTCAAGGACAACGGATGGCTCGACCGGTTCCCCCGGGGCCTCATCGACATCATCTCCTACCGGGGAGAGATCTACAGCGTCCCGGTCAACATTCACCGCTCGAACGTCCTGTGGTACAATACGCGCATCCTGGCGAGCGCCCACATCCGTCCGCCGCAGACGCTGGACGAGCTGGACAGCGTCTGCGAGATCCTGTCCCGGCGGGGGATCACTCCGCTGGCGCTCGGGGACAGCGGGATCTGGGCCACGGTCCACCTGCTGGAGAGCGTGCTTCTCGGGAGCATGGGGCCGGAACGGTACAAGGGGCTGTGGACGGGCGACACGCCGTGGGACGGTCCCGAGGTCCAGCTCGCGCTGATACGGTTGGCCGGGCTCATGCGCTACGTCAACAGCGATCACGCCGCCCTGAGCTGGGACGCGGCGGTGCAGTACGTCATCGACGGGAAATGCGCCATGACGATCATGGGGGACTGGGCGGAAGGCTACTTCAAGGCCAAGGGCTTCACCCCCGGCCGTGATTTCGGCTGGACGCCGTCCCCGGGGACCCGAGGGTCGTTCATCATGCTGTCCGATTCCTTCGGACTGCCCATGGGCGCCCCGGATCGGGACGCCGCCGTGCACTGGCTGACGCTCGCGGCTTCCCGGGAAGGACAGGACGCGTTCAACCCGAAGAAAGGGTCCATCCCGTCCCGCATCGACGGCAACCGCAGCCTCTACGACGAGTACCAGCGTTCGGCAATGGATTCCTTCGGCCGGGACACGATCGTGCCGAGCGTCACTCATGGAGCGGCGGCCTCCGAAGGGTGGCTGGCGATGATCCAGGATACGATGTCGATATTCGTCTGCGACCTCAACATCGACAAGGCAACGGCCGGCCTTGTCGCCGCGGCGCAGAAGTACGTTCACGAGCCCGTGGAGACGTTCAGCGGCACGCTGCCCGCGCCGGACACGCTGCCGAAGCGCTGAGGAGATGGACAATCCAGGTTCCGCGGAGGAGGTTTCCTGATGAAACGAGCGTTGCGCCTCATCACCCTCGTCGCCCTCGTCCTGGTCGTGGCGGCCTGCCAGCCGCCGAAGGGCGCGAAGATCAAGATCGGCCTCTCATTCTCGGACTTCACCACGGAGCGCTGGCCGAACGAGGCCGTGCTCCTGACCAAGCTGGGATACGACAAGGGCGCGCAGGTCGTGTTCCAGGTGGCGAACCACGACGAGAAACTGCAGAACGAGCAGATCGAGAACATGGTTCTCCAGGGCGTGAAGGCTCTGATCATCGTGGCGGAGAACGGGGACACGGCAGCCGACGCGGCCGCGGCCGCTCACAACGCCGGCGTGAAGGTCATCGCCTATGACCGGCTGATCAAGACATCGAAGATAGACGCGTACATCACGTTTGACAGCGTCGAGGTGGGCCGGGCGCAGGCGCGCGGCGTGCTGGCGGCGCGCAACAGCGGCAACTTCGTGCTCCTCGGGGGAAGCCCGACGGACAACAACGCGCACCTTCTCCGGGAAGGCCAGATGGAGATCCTGAAACCGCTCATCGACAGCGGCAAGATACGGATTGTCGCCGACGAGTGGGTGGAGAACTGGGAAGCGGCGAACGCGGCTCGCATCATGGATGAGATCCTTGCCGCCCAGAAGAACAAGGTGGACGCGGTGGTGGCCTCCAATGACGGCACGGCGATGGGCGCCCTCCAGGCCCTGGAGGTCCAGGGCCTCGCGGGAAAGGTCCCGATCTCGGGGCAGGACGCCAGCGCGGCGGGAAGCGCCTCCATCGCGGAAGGCGGCCTCACCGTCACCGTGCTGAAGGACATCCGCAAGCTGTCGCCGCTGGCGATCCAGCTCGCGCTGGACCTCGTGAACGGCGTCAAGACGGGTCCGGTTGCCAACCTTCGGATGTTCAACCTTGCCGACCTGGCGCTGGACCGCAAGCTGACCGGCCAGGTGCCCTGCTACTTCCTCGACGTGGTCCCGGTGGACAAGGCCAACCTGTACGAGCAGGTCATCAAGAGCGGATTCCAGAAGTACGACGACGTCTACCGCGACGTCCCGGAGAGCAGGAGACCGCCCCGGGTCTGACCCCGGCAGCGCCGCCGGCCGGGGCCGTGTGCCCCTATCGCGCCAGCCCCGGCAGCACGTACGCCTCCAGCATGGCGATTCCCCCGATGATGATGGCCATGGCAAGGCTGTGACCCACGGTAGCGCGGAACAACCCGCCTTCCTGGCCTTCCAGCCGGGCGGAGGCGGTGGCCACCGCGATGCTCTGGGGTGACACCATCTTTCCCGCCACCCCGCCGGAGGCGTTGGCGGCCACCATCAGCGCCGGGTTCAGGCCCAGGCGGTCCGCGGTGGTCTTCTGCAGCGCGCCGAACAGCGCGTTGGAAGACGTGTCGGACCCCGTCACCAGGACGCCCATCCATCCCAGCAGCGGAGAGAACAGCGGGAAGAGGACGCCGGTCAGGGCGCAGGCGTTTCCCAGCGTCACGCTCATGCCGGAGGCGTTCATCACGAACGCCGTGGCCAGGACAAGGCACACCGTGAGGATGGTGCCGCCGAGGCTGCGGACCGTTTCCGCCAGGCAGACCAGCGCGCGGGCCAGCCCCATGCGGGGGAGGGCCACAGCAGAGATCAGGGCCGCCAGGAAAATGGCGGTGCCCGGCGTGGAGACGATCGGGAAGGTGAAACGGGCGGGGGAAAGGCCCGGCCAGGGCAACGTGATGTCTCCGAGTCGGAGGAGCGGGACCAGCGGCCCCAGGCTCCAGAGCAGAACCAGCACTGACATCAGGATGTACGGCAGCCATGCCAGGAGCGTGGCGCCGGCGGAAAGCTTCCCTGCCGGCTCCGGTGCGCCGCCACGGGCGCCATTCGGGCCACCGGAGGGGGCGAGGCCACCGGCACCTGTCCGGCCCGGGAAGTCCCACGTGCGGCGCGGCTTCCAGATCCTCAGGAACAGCCACAGGCCGGCCAGCGTCAGGATCCCGGAAAGGATGCCGGCCGTCCACGGACCGCTGAACTGGGAGATCAGGACCTGCGTGAGCGCCATGATGAGACCGGCCACGAGCAGGGCGGGAAGCACTTCGAGACTCCGCTTCCAACCGCTCAGCAGCACGCACAGCCACAACGGCACGATCAGGGAAAGGAGCGGCACCTGGTGCCCGATGATCCGACCGAGGGTCACGGCGTCAATGCCGCTCACGCCGGCGGCGACCGCCACGGGGATCCCCGCGGCGGCAAAGGCAACGGGACAGCTGTTGGCAACGAGGCAGAGCACCGCGGCGGCCCGCGCCTCGAACCCCAGGCCCACGAGCATCGCCGCCGAGATGGCTACCGGCGTGCCGAAGCCCGCCGCCCCCTCCAGGAACGCGCCGAAGGCGAACGCAATGAACAGCGCCTGCAGGCGCCGGTCAGATGTGATGGATGCCAGCGAACGGCGGATCACCTCGAACTGGCCGGAGGTGACTGCCAGGGAATGCACCCACAGCGCCGTGACAACGATCCACAAGATCGGAAACAGCGCGGTGGCCGCGCCTTCCAGGCTGGCGGAGAAGGCGCGCGCGACGGGCATCCCCCAGCCCAGGGACGCGGTGAGCAAGGCAGAGACGGCCGCGCAGGCGGCCGGTGCCCATCCGGGCAGTCGCCCCCACGCCAGGAGACCGAAGAGCACCACGAGCGGAATGATGGCGACAAGCGCCGACAGGCCGATGCTGCCCAGGGGAGCGATGGCGGGGGTCCACGTCATCGTTGTCGGACTAGACCACGGGGGGCCGGTAACTGTCCAGAGGGGTCCCGGCCCGGGCC
>DASRZR010000294.1:0-2470 GCA_035686185.1 Spirochaetia bacterium
TGAGCGCCGCGGTCTGCCGGTGGATGTCCTTGCCGTGGCGGAACGCGTCCAGGAGGATGGGATCACGGGACAGGTACGCCAGGATGGCAAGCTCGATCTGCGAGTAATCGGCGCTCACGAACTTCATCCCTGGCGCCGGTACGAACGCGGACCGGATCCGCCGGCCTTCCTCTTCCCGGATGGGGATGTTCTGCAGGTTCGGGTCCTTGCTCGCCAGCCGCCCCGTGGCCGCGCCGGTCTGCACGTAGTGGGTGTGAAGCCGGCCCGTCTCCGCGTTGACCAGCAGGGGAAGCGCGTCCACGTACGTGGACTTCAGCTTGGAGAGGTTTCGGTGCGCCAGGATCTTTGCCGGCACCGGGTCCTGTTCGGCCAGCGCCTCCAGCACGTCGGAATCCGTGGAGAAACCCGTGCGCGTCTTCTTGATCGGCGTGAGCTTGCGCCAGGTGAACAGGATCTCCTGCAGTTGCTTCGTGGAAGCGATGTTGAACGTCCGGCCGCACAGTGCGTAGATCTCCTGCTCCAGCGAGCCCAGCGCGCTTTCCAGCTCCCGGCTGTACGCGGCCAGCTCCGTGGGCAGGATGCGGATGCCCGTGAGCTCCATCTCGGAGAGCACGGTGAGCAGCGGCATCTCGATGCCGTGGAACACGCCGGCCAGCCCCTCGGTCTCCAGCTCCGAGGAAAGCCGGCCGCAGAGCCGCAGCGCGAGGTCCGCCTTCTCCCCGGCGTAGTCCGCCGCCTTCTGCAGCGGCACGCTGTCCAGCGCCTGGTCCTTTTCCGCCACCTCGTCCCGCGGCGTGCGCCGGTAGCCGAGACGGGTCTCCGCCAGCCGATCCAGCCCGTAGGCCCCCTCGTCGCTTTCCAGGACCCACGCGGCGATCATCGCGTCGAAATGGATGCGGGACGGCCGCACGCCCCATCGACGCAGCACCTTGTAGTCATACTTGCAGGCGTGTCCCACGATCTGCAGGGAAGGGTCTGACAG
Organism: Spirochaetia bacterium; assembly: GCA_035686185.1. Lineage (GTDB taxonomy): Bacteria > Spirochaetota > Spirochaetia > SZUA-6 > Fen-1364 > Fen-1364. Next base: position 983 of record DASRZR010000294.1, read on the forward strand.
CAGCGCCGCCAGCCTCTCCCGCACCGCGGCTTCCGGGATGACGGAGGCCGCCGCGCGAAGCGGCACGTAGCAGGCCTTCCCTTCCTCGAAGCTCATTGAAATGCCGATGAGCCGGGCGGCCATCTCATCCGCGCCATCAGTTTCCACGCCCAGCGCCAGCGTGCCGGCATTGCGGGCGCGCTGCAGCCAGAGGTCCAGCTCGGATGTCGAGGTGAGCGCCGCGTAGGTCCCTGGCTGAGTTCGGGAGAGCTCCACCCGCGCCTCCGCGGGCGCGGTGGGCTCCGTCGCGGAAGCCTCGGACGGCTGCTCTTCCGCGGCCGGCGCTTCTGCCGCGGCGGGCGCCTCCGCGGAGGGAGCCTCGCCGAGGGAAGGCCCTGCCGGGCGCGCCGACATCCTGCGCTTCAGCGCGATCATCTCCGTGACGAGCGTCTTCATGCCCTCCCGCTCGAACAGGGCCACGGCGGCCTGGCTGCCCAGGTCCGCGGTGGGGAAATCCCCGGCCGCGGGAACGCCCGGCACGTCGCGCCGCAGCGTGACCAGCTCGCGGGACATCATGGCGGATTGCCGGCCGGCCTCCAGCTTGCGGCGAACGCCGTCCGGGGAGACGGCGGCAAGGTCCGCGTACACGGCATCCAGGCTCCCGTGCTCTGCCAGGAGCTTCTGCGCAGTCTTCTCCCCGATGCCGGGAACGCCGGGGACGTTGTCCGAGGAATCGCCGGTCAGCGCCAGGAAATCGATGATCTGCTCGGGATAGACGCCGCGCAGCTCGAACACCTTCTCCCGGGAGTACTCCACGAGGTCCGTCGTGCCCTTCTCCTGCGCCAGGAGCCGCACGTTGCCGCCGATGAGCTGCAGGATGTCCTTGTCACCGGACAGGATCCAGCACGGCGCGCCGCTCGCCCGGCAGCCCTCCGCCAGCGTGGCGATCACGTCGTCCGCTTCGTAGCCGTCCACGCGCACGCTCGGCACGCCCAGGGCGCCCAGGATCTCCTCGATCACCGGCACCTGCGCGTGAAGGTCCTGCGGCGCCTTGTCCCGCGTGGCCTTGTACGCCTCGTAGCGCTGGTGACGGAACGTGGGCACCCGGGAGTCCATGGCCACCACGATGGCCTGCGGGCCCCGAGCGCGCAGGAGCTGGAACAGCGTGCGGAAGAACACGAACACGGAGGAGGAATTGCGTCCCTGCGGGTTGAGCAGCGGACGGTTCAGGAACGCGAAATATCCTCGGTAGATGACGCTGTAGCCGTCAATGAGGTACAGCCCACGGTCCGGCATGGATCCTACTATACCGGGAGGGCACCCCGAGGTCCACGCACGCGGCGCGGGGGCTCAGGTGGTGATGTCGATGAGGCTCGGGGCCGCCGGAGAGAAACGCGAGCTCTCCCGGGGCCAGGCCCGCAGGGAGGTGATCTCGTTGCGGATCTCCTCCATGCGCTCACGGAGGCGCTCGCGGTTTCTCGCGTTGCGGACCATGATCTCCGTGCCCAT
>DASRZR010000295.1:0-3320 GCA_035686185.1 Spirochaetia bacterium
CCTTCCTTTTCTGCGATCTTCTGATGTCTCGTGATGGCATTTCTTTTCCTGTGTGAATGGAGTTTCGACGAGAAAAAATAGCACGCGCCGGTCCACGGTGTCAACGACCCGGAGCGTCGACCTCTTGACATCTCCCTGCCGCCACTGCTACATTCACCGTCACGGGGGCGTGGCGAAGCTGGTTATCGCGCTGGCCTGTCAAGCCGGAGGCCGCGGGTTCAAGTCCCGTCGCTCCCGCTCTTTTTTTCATCTTCCAAACGGGCTGTAGCGCAGTTGGTAGCGCGTTCGGTTCGGGACCGAAAAGTCGCTGGTTCAAATCCAGTCAGCCCGATTCGTGGTGGTCCGCACGGTTGTTGTCCTTGCTGCCTTCCTGACCCTGGCCATGCAGTTCCCCTTTGACGGGCGGCACGCGCCGCTCCGTCCCCCTTTTCTCTCCGAGATGAAGCCGGGTGAACGCGAGATCCGCAGCCTTGCCGCCGGATGGCCGGACCGTGTCTCGGAAGCGGGCGAGCACGAAGGGGAGTGGATGCTGAAGGTGGACGGCCGGTGGTTCGCGTGGGCCCACGGTCGCATGCTCCCGGCCGGGGAACGTGACTCATGGAGGCAGTACGAGCCGTACGCCTTCTATGATTACCCGCGCAGACTGCCCGCCCTGCCCGGGCGGGACACAGCCCAGGCGGAGAGCCTGAAGGCGCAGGTGGCGGAGGACGAGCGCCATCCGCCGCGGCGCAGCGAGCAGTTCCTGGCAGCGCTGCTGAACGCTCCCGACAGGACGACTACCGAGTCCCGGCTGATCCGCGTGGAGGTGGCCGGCTTCACCGTCACCGTGCACGAGCGCCTCCGGGAGCCGCTGGCCCGTGTCTCCCGGGAGCTGCAGTTCCTGCGGTCCGCGGACCCACAGGTGGCGGCTTTTCTGCGGGAGCTCTCCGAGATGAACGGGTACAACTACCGCTACGTGGACGGCACCCGGGAGAGGAGCCTGCACAGCTACGGCGCTGCCATCGACCTGATCCCGCGACGACCCGCCGAGCGATACTCCTACTGGCGCTGGGCCCGGGCCGAGGTCGATGAGTGGTGGGCCATCCCGTACGAGCAGCGGTGGACGCCGCCGGCCGCGTTCGTGAGGGCCTTCGAGCGGGAGGGCTTCGTCTGGGGCGGCAAGTGGGAGCTGTTCGATACCATGCACTTCGAGTACCGGCCGGACCTCTTCGCCCTGCGCCGAATCCCCGGGCCGCTTACTCCCACGGACTGAGGCTCAGGCGCTCTCCCGCACGGAAACGAGCAGGCGCTCGGCGCCGTCCTGGAACGCGGCGGCGGCGGAGCGATAGTCGAAACCGACGATCACGCTGAGCCCGCTGTACAGCGTCTCGTGCAGGAAGGCGGCCAGAAGCTTCAGGTAGGGCCGTCCGTCCAGCCGGCCCTTGTCCAGGATCACGAGCGTCCCCAGGTCCAGCGCCCGGGCCACGGCGACCACCTGGCGCGTGACCAGCCCGTGGATCGTCTTCACGGCCTTCAGGTAGCGCTCCCGGTAGGCAGGGTCCCGCTCCACGAGGTTCTGGATCTGCTTGAAGCGGTCACGGACCGGCCGCCCCTTCCGGCTCGGCCGTCGCGGGATCAGGCTGCGCAGCACGGCGAGCAGCGTCCGTGACTGGAACAGCTTGTGCAGCGAGAAATAGAACAGCAGGAGCACGCCCTGGTTGCGCATGAGGTGGCTCCCGCGCGCGGCCCGGTTCAGGATGACGAGGAACCGGGCCAGCTCGTGGTCCAGCGCTGCGTCGCGGCCGGCCGAGGGCCTGCCTCCGAAGGGCCGGCGGGCCTCCGCCTGCCGCTGCAACTCGTCCTCCAGCATCCCCTCGATGCGGATCATCTCCCGCCGGAGACCGCTGCGTTTCACGCGGTCCAGGTACCCTCGCAGTGCCGCTGCCTGGCGCTCGGAGAACAGCTTGTGCGCGGATGTCCCCGAGGCCGGGGCTGATCCCGGCCGGCCTTCCGCTGCCGGGATCAGGGAGGAGGCGAAATGCTCGGCCATCTGCTCCAGGTACGGGCCGGTGTCCCCGATCTCAGGGTTGTGCAGGACGTAGGAGGTGACCAGCCGCTGGATACGGGGGGGAATGCCAAGCTTTCGCGTGGCCTGCTCCAGCAGCCGGGAGTGCGCGTAGCCCACACCCTCTTTCATGGACTGCAGCACGTGCAGGCTGGGGTCCGGCTCCCCCTTCAACAGGTCAAGGGCCGGGTCCTCCGGCACGAATGCGAAGTCCAGCAGCAGCCGGCTCTCCTGCGGCGTGAGCCGATCCTCACCGTCCACGAACCGGTTGTAGTTCGCCGCCACGTCGCTGGGGTGGAAGCCCTCCCGTATCTCCCGTGAATAGCGGTTGTGCCAGACGCGGATGACGGTGCCCGGGAACAGGCGCTGTACCTCCTTCGCGTACGCGCCGGCGGAGGCATGGGCCGTGGGCTCGGGGTTTGTCACCAGCAGCAGGCGTTTCATGAACGGGACGTACACGAGGTTGTCTTCCAGGCTCAGCCCCGCCGGCATGTCGAACAGGAGCACGTCGTATCGGGCGTCGATCTCCGCCAGGTGCTCGCGGTAGATCAGCGTCATCACCTTGCGGGCCTCGGCCGCATCCAGCTTCTGGTAGGGGAACAGGATGTCGAGGCCTTTGAACACCGGCAGCACCTGCCCGGCGAGCGGCCCCGCCCCCGCGCCGGGCCGGGCGGCAGTCACCGCCTGCTCCGACTCGTAGATGTCCAGCAGGGAGGCCACGTCGGAGAGAGGATCGAGGTCGATGAGCCCGACGCGGAGATCCTTGCGGGCATAGAAGATGGCGAGGTTGCAGGCGGTGATGGTCTTTCCCACGCCACCCTTGCCGGACCCCACGGCAATGGACCGGGAGATCACGCGGCGCAGCGGCCCCTGGGGGGAAGCGGACAGCAACTCGCGGGCCCGGGCCAGCGCCGGGGATCCTTCCTCGATGTGTGCCCCGCGGGCACTCGCCATTCGCGCCATGGGCTCAGCTCATGTCCAGGGGCGGCGGCGGCGCCCCGCCTTCCCAGCGTCCTTCCTGGCTCGGATCGAACTCCTTTCCGTACAGGTAGTGGAACAGGTAGGCGAAGTCCTCCGGCTCGATGTGAAGGAACAGCAGGCCGAAGTACGTGTTCTCCGCGTCCTTGAACTTGCGCATGATGCGCCCGCCCACCGGGATGGTCCGCGTGGCCGACGGTCCGTCCGGACCGCCTTCCAGGCGCACGGTGAGATCCAGGTCCGTGTGGATGAGCAGCTCCTTGACGAGGTCCGAGGAGGAATGGGCGAACAGCAGGCC
>DASRZR010000296.1:0-5878 GCA_035686185.1 Spirochaetia bacterium
ACCACGATCGGCTACCAGATCCGCGCCGTGGGACTGAACCCGTACGCGTCACGGTACTCGGGGATCGCGGTCCCCACCGTGCAGGCGCTCTCCCTGACGCTGGCCGGCGGATTCTCCGGGCTGGCCGGGGTGGTGGAGGTCATTGGCGTTCAGCACCGGCTGATGGAGGGGCTCACGAGCGGGTACGGGTTCACCGGGATCGTTGCCGCTCTCCTGGGAAGCCTGCACCCCATCGGCCTGATACCCGCCTCCGTGCTGTTTGGCGGCCTGCTGGTGGGAGCGGACACGATGCAGCGCGCCGTGCAGGTGCCTTCCTCCCTGGTGAACGCGATCCTGGGGCTGGTGGTGCTGTTCGTGTCCGGCTCCGCGCTGTGGACACGGCGGTGGGCGGCGCGACGCGGCGTGGGGGCACAGCTCGAAGAGCCGTCTGCGGGGGAGGCGCCCGGCCCGGAGGGAGCCCGCCAGGAGAACGACCCATGAAGAGCATGTTCTCCCTGGACGTCATCGCCGGGATCCTCAACACAATGATGGGCCTTGCCACGCCGTTCCTGTACGCGGCCCTGGGAGAGACCATCTCCCAGACATCGGGCGTGGTGAACCTTGGCGTGGACGGCATCATGCTGCTGGCAGGGTTCACCGCGTTCGCCGTGGCGCTGTTCAGCGGGAGCCTGTGGCTGGGGCTGCTGGCCGCGGCGGTGGTCGGGCTCCTGATGGGGCTCCTGATGTCCTTCGTGAGCGTCACGCTGAAGGCGGAGCAGGGTGTGAGCGGCATTGGCCTGTACATGTTCGGCCTGGGCATGTCCAGCCTGCTGTTCAAGGTGCTGGTCGGAACGGTGAAGACCGTGCAGGGCTTCCCGCCCGTTCCCATCCCGCTGCTGGCCGACATCCCGGTAGCGGGGCCCGTCCTGTTCCGCAACAACGTCCTGGTCTACGGTGCGTTCCTCCTCGTGCCGGTGGTGTGGTGGCTCCTGGAGCGGACCACGCTGGGCCTGAAGATCAAGTCAGTGGGACAGAACCCGGCGGCCGCGGACTCCGTGGGAATTGGCGTGGACAGGATCCGCTATCTCAGCGTGTGCCTGGGGGCCGTGCTGGCCGGAGTGGCTGGCGCCTCCCTTTCCATTTCGCTCCTCAACCTTTTCCAGGACAACCTGACGGCCGGGCAGGGGTTCATTGCCGTGGCGCTCGTGTACTTCGGCGGCTGGAGCCCCGTAGGCGTGCTGGGAGGAGCGCTGCTGTTCAGCGTGGTGAACTCCTTCCAGCTCTGGGTGCAGGTGCTGGGCGTGAAGATTCCCTCCAGCGTGGCGGTGATGCTGCCCTACGTCCTCACCATTGCGGCGCTCACGGTGACCGTCAACCGCATGCGCCAGCCGGCCGCGCTGAACAGGCCGTTCGAGAGAGGGGAGAGCTGAGAAGCGTCTCAACGAGGTGACAGTTGGCGGCCGTTGGCCGCCGGGGAAGTACCCTCGGGCGAGGGTCAAAAAGGAGAGGAACATGAACGGGAAACGACTACTGGTGGCAGCCCTGTTGGCCGTGGTGCTGGCGGGCGGCGCATTCGCGGCGCCTTTCCGGATCGCGGTGGTGATGCCCAGCGCGGTCACGGACATGGCGTTCAGCCAGTCCATGTGGAGCGCCCTGGTGACCATCCAGAAGGAAATGGGCGGGGAGAGCGCGCTGTCCCTGAAGTACTCGGAGAACATGTACAACGTTCCGGACGCCGCGGCCGCGGTGCGGGACTACGCGAGCCAGGGATTCGACGTGGTCATTGCGCACGGCTCGCAGTACGGCTCCTCCGTGCAGGAGATCGCCAAGGACTTCCCGGACGTCACCTTTGCGTGGGGAACCGACGTGAACACGTTCGGCCTGCCGAACGTCTACGCCTACACCGCCGCGGCGGAGCAGGGCGGCTACATCAACGGCGTCATCGCGGCCAAGCTCACCAAGAGCAAGAAGGTCGGCGTGACGGGGCCCGTGGAAGTGGGAGACGCCAAGACGTACATCGACGGGTTCCTCCAGGGCCTGCAGGCAACGGCCGGCGGGATCACGGTGTCCAAGACGTGGACCGGCTCGTTCTCCGACGTGGCGCTCATGGCGGCCGCCGCCAAGACGCACATCGCGAGCGGCGCGGACATCCTCACCGGCTCCTCGCAGTCCGTGGTGGGCTCCATCGGCGCGGCAAAGGACAACGGCAAGGTGCTGTGGTTCGGCACGCAGGCGGACCAGGCGCCCCTCGCGCCCAAGCTCGTGGTGGCCAGCCAGGTCTACGACTGGACCGGGATGCTGCGGGATATCATTTCCCAGCACAAGAAGGGCGTCCTGGGCGGCGTCACCTACACGCTGACGCTCGCCAACGGTGGTCTGAAGATCGCGTTCAACCCGATCTACGGCCTGGCGCCGAGCGTGAAGAGCGCCGCGGACACGGCGATCAAGGGAGTCTCCAGCGGCTCCATCAGCGTGCAGCCGTAGCCAGGGATGGCGAGGGCGAGCGCGTGCAGGGATGCACGAAAGCGCGAGCCCCGTAGCCAGGGAGAAAAACAACTTCGGGGCGCCCGCCTCTCTCCGGGGCGGGCGCCTCCTGTTGAGGACGCGATGCCGGAACAGACTCCGCTGGTAGAGATGCGGGACATCATCAAGTGCTTTCCCGGCGTGCGGGCCAATTCCCGTGTCTGCTTCGACGTGCAGCCGGGGGAAGTGCATGCGCTGCTGGGGGAGAACGGGGCCGGCAAGAGCACGCTCATGCGCCAGCTCTATGGGCTGTACCAGCCGGATGAAGGGGAGATCATCCTGGAAGGCGCTCGCGTGACGCTGAGGTCCCCCGCGGACGCCATCCGGCTCGGCGTCGGAATGATCCACCAGCATTTCATGCTGGTCCCCACCCTCACGGTGGCCCAGAACGTGGCCCTGGGACAGCGGTCCCGGCGAGCGCCGCTCCTGGACCTCGGTGCGGTCACGGCGCGGATCCAGGAGCTTTCCCGGGAGTACGGGCTGAAGGTGGACCCGCGCGCCTACGTCTGGCAGCTTTCCGTGGGGGAGCAGCAGCGCGTGGAGATCATGAAGACGCTCTACCGCGGCGCGCGCCTCATCATCCTGGACGAGCCGACGGCGGTCCTCACGCCGCAGGAGGTGCAGGACCTGTTCACTACCCTGCGCCGGATGGTGCGGGAAGGACACTCCCTGGTGTTCATCTCCCACAAGCTCGCCGAGGTCATGGCGATCAGTGACCGCGTCACCGTGCTCCGCGGCGGGAAGGTGGTGGGGACCCGTCCCACCCGGGAGGTCACGCGGGGCGAGCTGGTGCGGATGATGGTGGGCCAGGAGCTGGCGGAGCCCACGCTGCGGCCGCGCGAACGCGGCCCGCTGCGGCTTCTCATCGAGGGGCTGCGGGCCGCGGGAGACCGCGGCGGCGAGGCCCTGCGCGGCGTGGACCTCTCCCTGCACGCCGGGGAGATCGTGGGCCTGGCCGGCGTGTCCGGCAACGGCCAGCGGGAGCTTGCCGAGTGCCTGGCCGGCATGAGGAAGGCCACCGCGGGACGAGTCTGCCTGGGGCAGAGGGATCTCACGGCGGCCACGCTGAACCAGCGCGTGCAGGCCGGCATGGCCTGCGTTCCCGAAGAGCGCATGAGGGACGGGGCCATCCGGGAGTTCTCCGTGCAGGAGAACGTGTTCCTGCACGATCACCGGGAGCGCCGGTTTGCGCGCGGCATCTTCCTTCGCTTTTCGCGCATGGCCGAGCACGCGGCGGGCCTTGTCCGGGACTTCGCGGTGAAGACCCCGGGGCTGGACACGCCGCTGAAGAACCTTTCCGGGGGCAACATCCAGAAGCTGATCATGGCCCGGGAGCTGTCCCGCCGGCCGCAGGTCCTGGTGGCGGCGCAGCCCACCCGCGGCGTGGACATCAGCTCCACGGCCTACATCCACGAGCGGCTGCTCGCCCAGCGGGAGGCGGGCACGGGGATCCTGCTCATCTCGGAAGACCTGGAGGAGATCACCACGTTGTCGGACCGGATCGCCGTCATGTACGAAGGGCGCATCATCGGCGTGGTCGGCCGTGGCCAGGCCACGCTGGAGCAGATAGGCCTCATGATGGCGGGAGTGCCGCAGTCGGAGGCACTGGGGCACCCATAGCCCGCACCCGGTCCGCTGCGGCAGGGGCCGTCAGAAGCCCCCGCCGCGCTTCAGGCCCCGGCCCCCGCCACGCGCCGTGCCGAGACGGCCGCCACCGGAGCCTTCTCCTTTGCCGGGTAGCCGGGGAAGTAGTCGGTGCGGATGGAGCGCCGCTTCACCCCTGCCGAGCGCAAAGCCGAAGTGGTGGCGTTGACCATGACCGGCGGTCCGGAGACGAAGACCAGCCGGCGGGCCGCATCCGGAATCACTTCCCGGATCATGTCCGCGTCCACGAACCCGCGCCGGCCCGGCCATGCGGCCGGCACCCGGGGAAGGTCGCTCACCGTGGTGGCCACGCGCAGGCCGATGACCGCGCGCGCTTCCCGGATCACGTCGGAGAACACGAGCTGCTCCGGCACGTTGGCCGCGTACAAGAGCACGATGTCCCGCTTCTCTCCCTTGTCCACGAGGTACTTCAGCATGCTTCGAAACGGCGTGATCCCGATCCCGCCGGCGATGAACGCCAGCGGCACGCGCGGGTTGCGGGGCAACGTGAAATCCCCGGCCAGCTCCCCGGCGGTGATGAGCGCCTCCGGCCGCATGGCCCGCATCTCCTCCTTGAACCGGCTGGCCGGCCGCGGGAACCGGGCCGCGACAATGATGTCCTCCTCCGTGGGGGAGGAGGCGAGGCTGAAGTAGCGCCGGGCCCCGCGCGCATCGCCATGAGCCACCGGCAGGCTCCACTCCATGTACTGCCCCGGCCGGTGGCGGAACCAGGACGGCTTTCGGAACGTGAAGCTCACGATCTCCGGACCGATCTGTCTCTGCTCCTTCAGCGCCAGGCGCACCTTGTAGCTGGGGCTCACGACGTAGGAGAAGAGGTTGCCGGCCATCAGCGCCTGTTCCGGCGTGAGGTTGTGGCCCAGGATGGCAAGCTGCGGCTGGTACAGCAGCGCCACGATCCCCGTATAGACGGTCTGCAGGGAGAAGCGCTTGGGAGAGGTCATGGGCTCCGTGAGCATCACGAACGTGAAGAACAGCACCGCGCTCTGGCTGAGCACAAACCAGGTGCTCTGCAGGATCATGTCCGGCCCCATCCCGTTCAGGAGGGACAGCGCCCCGTTGAACGCCAGGAACTCCGCCAGAAACACGCCGATGAGCCGGAACCGGCTCACCTTGCGGGCCAGCAGCACTCCCCCCAGCACGACGAGCGGCAGGAGGTACATCCCGCCCACCCACCAGCTTGCGAACGCGCCGAATGCCAGCCCCGAGACGAGAGCGCCCACGGCCGCCGGGTTGAACAGGTGCTGACGGCGCAGGGCCAGGACGTACTTGGATGCCATGGCCACCGCGGCGGCAACCGCGATGATGAGCGCCCCCCGGGGATTGGCCGGCGGGAACACCGGGTCCAGGATCAGCGCCAGGATGAGCGCGGTGATGATGCTGGACTCCGGGTTGGAGCGCACGCGCCACAGCCGTGCCATCAGCCAGTTCACCCCGAGGCTCACCGCCAGGAGGAGCGCCATGGTGGCCGCAATGGCCTCCGGCTTTGCTGGCACGAGACCCCCCAGGCTGAGCAGGAAGCCCAGCCCGACCAGCCCCACCAGGTAGTACAGCGTGAGCCGGTACATCGTGAATCGGTCAAGGAATGAATCAAGAAGCTGTTTCATGCTGCCAGGTACCTCGCAAACCCGGGGGTGAATGTCGCGGTTCCCTGCGCGTCCACCATGTAGCCTTCCAGGTCGGGAACGCCCGCCAGGAACCGTATGCCTTCTTC
>DASRZR010000297.1:0-3810 GCA_035686185.1 Spirochaetia bacterium
GAGGCGTCCGGCGAATCATACTTTTGGATGAGAGGCGGAAGAAAACAGGAGGCTGAGCTGCATCTTGTTCGTGCACTCCGTCTTCCGATAGATCGAGGCGATGTGGCTTTTCACGGTCGGCATGGTGATGGCCAGGGATGCCATGATCTCCTTGTAGCTCTGCCCGGCAAGGAGCAGGCGCAGCACCTCGTTCTCCCGGGGAGAAAGCCCGTGGCGAGCCGAGAACTGCCGGTAGGCGTCCTCCGAGGCGCCCAGCGGGCTCACGTATCCCCGGAACCAGGAGGCCAGGTACGAGACGCTCCACACGCAGTAGGCAAGCGGAAGGGAGATGGATCCCCTCGATTCGAGCGGCACCACGGCGTGAAAGACGCCGGGGATCATCTCCGAGGCGACAATGACCGGAAACACCACGGCAGACCCGATCATGATGTAATGCAGGACGTTCTCCATCTCCCCGTCGTGGCGGCGGCCGCGATAGCCATGGATCCTCACGATGGCGTACAGGATCGCCAGGTCCTTGACGCCCAGGAGGAGACGGTCGCCCGTATCCGGCCTTCCGGCGAGGAACAGCGCCGCCGATGCCGCCGCCACGGTGGCGGCGACCGCCAGGAAGGCGAGGTTGATTGCCCGCGCGCCGGGAGTCCGGTAGGCGGAATGCACGAGCAGCGGCAGCACGACGATGAAGGCGGCCGCGCAGGTGTGGTTCAGCATGGACAGGGCGGAGAAGAGCCACGACGCGCTACTTGCATCGAGAAGGTTCATCACCATGCTGCTGGCGCCGATGGTGGCCATGACCAGGGTTGCGAGGAAGAAGTCCCGCGCCACCCGGCTGCGTCGTTTCAGGCAGCTCGCGAGAGAGACGGCCAGCGAGGCCAGGCCGATGGAATAGGAAACGAGGAAGTACGCAATCAATCCGGGGTTGGCCATGACAAGAAGAGCCCCCGGTTCCCCGGGGGCTCTCGGTTACGGGCGGGGCCCGCTTACTTCTTCACGAGGGTGTCGGTCCACTCCAGGCCCTTCTCGATCACGGCCACCACCTCGTCGATCTGCTGGCGCGTGATGGTGAGCGGCGGCGAGATGAAGATGTAGTCCCAGTTGCTGTACAGGTACACGCCGTTGTCCATGAAGATCTTGCCGAGCTGTCCGGAGATGTTGCGGATGCTGTCGTTGTAGCCGGCAATCGGTGACTTGGTCTTCTTGTCGGACACCAGCTCGATGCACGCCCACAGGCCCTTGCACCGCGTGTCTCCCACGGAAGCGTGCTTGCTCTCCAGCGCCTTCAGCTTGGAGGCGAGGTACTCGCCGTCCTTCGCCGACTTCTCGATCAGGTTGTGGGTCTTGTACTCCTCGATGTTCGCGATGCCGCACGCGCAGGCGAGCGCGTGCCCGCAGTAGGTGAGGCCGGACGTGAACTTGCGCTCCTGGAAGAACTCCCAGATCTTCTTGCTCCAGATGGTCGCTCCCAGCTGCACGTAGCCGGAGGTGATGCCCTTGGCGGTGCTGATGATGTCCGGTACCACGTCGAAGTTGTCGATGCCGAACCACTTCCCGGACCGGCCCCAGGCGGCCATGACCTCGTCCGAGATCAGGAGGATCCCGTTCTCATCGCAGAGCTGACGCAGCCCCTTCATGTAGCTCTTCGGGGGAATGATGATGCCGTTGGTACCGACGATGGGCTCGATCAGGATGGCAGCCACCGACTTGGGGTTGTCATACATGAGCTGCTCTTTGAGCACCGCCAGCGTGCGCGCGCCGCACTCCTCCGGGTCCGTGGTGCCCCACGTGCAGCGGTACGGGTACGGGCCGAAGAAGTGCTCCACGCCGGGGATGCCGGGCTCCGTCGGCCACCGCCGCGGGTCACCGGTGACGGTGATGGCCCCCGCCGTGGCGCCGTGGTAGCTCTTCCACGCCCCGTAGATCTTCTGCCGGCCGGTGAACCACCGCGCGGACTTGATGGCGTTCTCATTCGCCTCCGCGCCGCCGTTGGTGAACAGCACGTAGTCCAGGTCCCCCGGGGTGACCTCCGCCACCATGGAGGCGAGCTTTGCCTTGGGCTCCGAGCCGAAGCCGGGAGACACGTAGCACAACTTGTCCATCTGCGCCTTCATGGCGTCCAGCACGTGCTTGTTGCCGTGACCGAGGTTGATGTTCAGCAGGCCCGAGCAGCCGTCCAGGATCTTCTTCCCGTCGGTGTCGTACATGTACACGCCTTCCGCGTGGTCGATGACCGTCGGCTTCCAGCCGCCCTGCGCCTTCCAGCTGTAGATGACGTGGGACCGGTCCAGCGTCTGCAGTTCCTGGGTGTTCATACAGAGTCTCCTCTCACGTGTGATTCTCGTCGGCCGTTTTCAGAAGGCAGTGGAGAAGGACGTTGGCGCCCGCTTCGCAGTCTTCCCAGGTGGTACGCCTCCCGTCCGCGGGGCGGCGTCCGCCGATGCTCGGCACGAAAATGGATTATCCCAATTCGCCGGCCGTGTCCAGCACCCGCGGGACCACGGCCGGCGTTCTGTTCCGTCCCTAGAATGCCGCCAGCGGCACTCTCTTCACGAACTTCCCCTTCCCCACTTCCCCGACGAACTTCATCTGGTCCCCGCTCCACTCGGCCACCTTGCGGCCGCGGGAGTAGACGATCTCGGGGGTGCCGGTCATCTCCCAGCCCTCCCACGGGGTGTAGTCCACGTTCATGTGGAGTTTCTTCTGGGTGAGCGTGAACTTCCGCTTGGGGTTGAACACCACCACGTCCGCGTCCTTGCCCGCGGCCACGGCGCCCTTGTTGGCAAGCCCGAACATGCGCGCGGTGCTGGTGGACAGCACGTCCACCATGCGCTCCAGCGTGATCCGTCCCTTCACCACGCCCTCCGTGTGCATCAGCATGAGCATGGTCTCGATGCCGGGGGCGCCGTTGGGGATGGCCTTGTAGTCGCTCTTGCCGTTCATGTCCTTCTGACCCTTGAAATTGAACGGGCAGTGGTCGGTCCCCACGGTCTGCACGTCGCCGTCCCTCAGGCCCAGCCACAGCTCGTCCAGGCTCTCCTGGGGCCGCAAAGGCGGGGACATCACGTACTTTGCGCCGTTCCAGTCCGGCTCGTTGTAGCGGGCTTCCGTCAGGGTCAGGTACTGGGGACAGGTCTCCGCGTGGATGTGCAGGCCGCGGTCCCGAGCCTGGCGGACCTTCCACAGCCCGCGCCCCGAGGAGAGATGCACCACGTAGATGCGGCTGCCGGTCAGCTCCACGGCGGACACGCAGCGCTCGATGGCCTGTTCCTCCGCCAGCACCGCGTGCGCCTGGGCGTGCTGCATCGGTCCCATCGTGCCGGCGGCGGCAAGCTGCTCGTTCATCCGGCGGATGATGTCGAAGCTCTCCGCGTGGACCTGGACCAGGCCGCCGTGGATCTTCGTCTCCTCCAGCAGGCGGATCAGCGCGTAGTCATCCACGCGGAAGTCGTAGAACAGGAAGATCTTGAAGCTGGGAGTCCCGTATTCGTGGATGGCCTTCTTCACCTCGTCGATGACGTCCGGGCGGGCGTCCGTGACGCCCGGGTGGACGCTGTAGTCCACCACGGTCTTCCCGTCCGCCTTGGCCTTCTGCACGTCCACGGCGTCCTTCAGGCTCTCTCCCTTGCCCTGGAGATTGAAGTCCACGATGCAGGTGGTCCCGCCGCAGGCAGCCGCGATGGAACCCGTCTTCCAGTCATCCGATGACGTGGTGCCCATGAACGGCATCGCGATGTGGGTATGCGGGTCAATGGCGCCCGGCAGGATGTACTTGCCGGTGGCGTCCACGGTCTCATCCGCCTTCAGGGAGAGCCC
>DASRZR010000298.1:0-2631 GCA_035686185.1 Spirochaetia bacterium
GGATACCGCCACGCTGCGGGAGCTGCTCCTGTCCCGCATTTTCGTGGAGGACGAGAGCGCGGACTACGAGACCAGCCTGGAACAGAACGGACAGCGCTACCTGAACTACGTGGAAGAGCTCGCCTCAAAAAAAGGGGTCGAAGTGGAAAAAGTGATGCGGCGGGGCTCCATCTCCACCGAGATCGTGGAGGCCGCGGAAGACGCAAAGGCGGACCTCATCCTGCTGGGCGGCGTGGAGGACGTGGCCGCCCCCCGGGACGTCATCTCGCGCCAGCACCGGGAAATTGTCCGTCACGCCCGTTGTTCGGTCCTCGTGGTCAAGGAGCAGGACGTGGAGGCCATCTACCGTCGGAGCTGATCCCCCGTCGTTCAGCGGTGGAGCGGGACGCGCAGGAGCCGCACGTCCCCCTGCGAGACGAGCACATACAGGCTGTCTTGCGTTCGCGTCGCGGCAAACCCGTCCACGAACGTCTCCCCGCGCGAAAGAACGGCCTTTCGGTATCGTGATCCCCGAGCTCCCAGCAAGCCGCCGGGACCGACCACCGAGACCAGTGACTCCACCCGGCCTGCCCCGAGAGACCTCGTTTCGTTGAAAACGAACAGGAACTGGGACTCGTCGGAGCCGGGAAGGAGCGCCACCCCCGTGGTCCCCTCACACACTGTCACGGTCTGAGTCGAGAAGGCCCCGGGGGAACGCTCGCGCCGCAGGAGGAGCCGCCGGTCCGATGGATCCCAGGACAGCACGGCAAGGCGTCCGTCCGCGGACCGCAGGGACGCCTGGATGGGGGTTCCGTCCGGGATCGCCTGCGCGCTGAACCCGGTGCCGGTCCACTGGAACGCGAGCAGGACGGATGCAATCGAATCGTAAGCGCTGAAGCCGCCGCCCAGCGTTTGGGAAGATCTCCCCACCAGCCGGAGGGAGATGGGCGGGACGGGAACCGTGACCTGGCCCGCCGGGCTGCGGTAGGAGATCGTCCCCGAGCTCCAGGCCGCGCTGAATCCTGACTTCCCATCGGGCTGGAGGTATAACGGGTCTCCCGCCGGGTCCATCGCGTCCAGGTTCCACTGCGCGTCCGACGGGCCCTTCCACGCGAGCTTCAGCACGTTGCGCGTGTCGGTCTCCCGGTCCAGGTACAGGACACCCACCGTGCCGTGGTCCACCCGCAGGATGTTCTCTCCGAAGAACGGCGCCAGCGGCGGGGCCACGTCCACCTTGTCGATCACCTCCGCGGCGGGCGCCACGGCCGGCAGGTGAGGCCCGCTCGGCACCGCGGCGAAGTCCAGCGTCGCCGTGGACGGGTCGGCAAAGACTGCCGCGATCCGCTCAGAGTCCGCTGCCACGGACAGGAAGCTCCCGCCCGGGCCCGGCGCCAGCCGCAGGGACTCGGCATTCACGTTCACCGTCATTCCGCGCGCCGAGCAGCCCGCCATCACAAGGACGGCGGCCAACGCGGCGCCCGCGCTGCAAACCCTCGTTGTCTTGACCATGGTTTTACGGTGGCTCATACTACGCAAATGCGCGGGGAGTGTACAGAGAAACACCTCGCCACGCTGCGCCGGCGCTACGGGGAAAAGCGGCTGTGCGAGGCCGCGGCGCGGCGGGAGCACCTGAACTACCAGCGCCTTTCCATCGGAGACAGCCCCGGCAGCGGCAGGGTCAAGTCCCTGCTCGCACAGATGCACCAGACCTATTACTTCGGGTTCGCGGAAGGAGCCTGCATCCTTGCGGGCACGCTCCTGGAACAGGGCCTGATCTACCGCCTGGGGGCGGCGCTGGATGAGCGGGGTCCGCTGCCGTTCACGCACGGGGGAGAGCAGCGCTGGCTCCAGACGCGCCACGACCTGCTGGAGCTTGAGTTGGTGGACATGCTGGAGCTGGCACGGGAACAGGGGATCATCACGGAAGGCCGCACGCTGCTCCTGGCCCACCAGATCCGCTGGATCCGCAACATGGTGGTGCACGAGAAGATACCGGTGTTCAAGGCACGGGACGAGGGGCACCTGGAGCTCACCGTGACCAAGAGTCGGCGGGGACGCGTGCGCTACGCCCGCATCCTGATGGACACGGCCGAAGTGGCGGCCCTGCCGGAGCCCGGCGGTCCCGCGTCAGCGACGCTGACGGCGTATTTCTGCGTGAGCAGGACGCGGATGGTCCTGCGGACGCTGTTGAAGTCAACGGAGGCAAAGCGCGGCGATGAGAGTGGCGGTAGTCTTCTTCTCTGGTCGGAATCGTGACGGGATGCTGCGCCTGGCGCAGGCCGTGGCCCGCGGCATCGAGCAGCAGGGCAACCAGGTGGACACCTTCGAGGGGGCGCGGGACTCGAACGCCAAGCTGACGATCTACCAGTACATCGTGGTGGGCGCCGAGCCGGTCGGCACGATCGGCGGCAAGATTCCGGACTCCGTGAAGACGTTCCTGTCCGCGGCCGGGGCCGTGGCGGGAAAGAAAAGCTATGCGTTCGTCTCCCGGTCCACCTTCGGTTCGGCCAAGTCCCTGTCGGCTCTCATGAAGTGCATGGAGGGCGAGGGGATGCTGATCAAGACCTCCGACATCCTGCGCTCCCCGGCGGAGGCGGAAGAGATCGGCAGAAGGCTGCATGTCGGATAGGGCCGCCTGGTAAGCTCCCCAGG
>DASRZR010000299.1:0-4192 GCA_035686185.1 Spirochaetia bacterium
GCCACGATCAGCGCCCGGTAGGATCCTTTCGCCAGGGTCCCCAGATCGAGCTTCAGGCGCGTGGAGGTGGTAGGGAACAGGCGAGGGGCGTCCGCCTCTTTACGCATCAGGCGGGCGCCGGCCTCGTCATACAGCTCCCACCACACCGACGGGTGCAGCTCCACGTCGCCCGTGTTGGCGAGGTCGGCGGCAACGACGCTGCTTCCCGCATCCCGAATCAGCCGGGGATTCTGGAACACCAGCTCGTGCCGCCCGGTGTCCGCGATTGTCGTGACGATCTGGATGGCGTAGCGAACCACCGTCTGGATTCGGAACTCGCCTTCCCGTGCGGCCGGGGCCTCGGACTGCCCTTCCACCATGATCATGCTCCAGTAGGTGCCCGTGAGCTGGCCGCTGGCCGGAACCGCGACGCTGTAGCTCACCGTGGACGTTCTGCCACCCGGAACGGTGACCCGGGGGGATGACACGGTGATCCAGGCCGCGTTCGACCGGGGATCCGTGCCGGGATCGTCGTAGAGCGTGGTGCCGTCCGCGTGGAAAAGGTAGTCGGTCTGGTAGATCCGGGCAGAGAGGGAGCTCCCCCCGGTGTTGAGAATCGTGATCGATCCCGTGTAGGAAGCGCCCGGCGTCGTTGTCGTCTCGTGCGTGAGCCCGCCGACGATTCCCATGTCCGGATACCCGCGGAGCGCCGCGGAAAGCAGGAGAAGGACACACCCCGCACGGACCAGGCTCCCGACCCGGGGGCCGCACATTTTGCGCATCGTACAATCCTGAAGGGGGCCGCGGCTTCTCACCGCGGCCCGGCGTTCATCAGTCGGAGATCGTGTAGGTGACCGTCGTGCTTCCGGAAGCAATGACACCTGCCGACGCGGGAACGAACAGCGTGTAGGTGATCGCGTTCCCGGTGGAGTGGACCGGCCCGATCCCGTCCTCGAGAACGGTGTCCGTGGACCCGAGCGCCACGTCGCCGTTCTTGGGCGTCCCGCTGCCCACGGAAGCCAGGACGACCTTCAGCGTGGCGCCGGCGGGCAGTGCCGTGCCGCTGATCGCCGCCTTGATCTTGGCCGCGCTCCCGTTGTTGGTGAGGGAGAAGGAAGCCGCGGCGGTGGACGCGGTCAGGTCCGCCCCGGCGCTGGCCGCCGCGTTGATGGTGATGCTCGGCGTGCCGGCCACCGAGATGAGCTGGACCTCGTTGACGGTGTAGGACACGACCTGGTCCGCGGTGTTCGTGTCGGCAAACACCCCGGCGGCGGTGAGCGCGAACAGGGCAACGAGCGCGCAGGTGCAAAGACGTTTCATGACATCCTCCTTGGTCCTTTCCGGGACACTGTTTTGAAAAGATCGCCCCGATTCTCCTCCTTCCCGCGCGGACGTCTATTGGATCTAGGTCCACGCGCGCCCGCGCCGCGGCTGATTCGGGCCCAAGGTCCAATGGACGTGACCGTTCCCTCCTCCCTACACTCACCACGCAAACGGGGGCGATCATGACCGCGGCAACACTCGCCGAGCCGAGGCTTCCCATTCTCATGGTCGATGACGAGCCGGGCGTCCTGGAAAGCCAGGAGTCCGTGCTGCGGGCGGAGGGCTACACGAGCGTCCTGGCCTGCCGGGATGCCGCGGAGGCGCTCCGCGTCATTTCCGGCACGGAGGTGGCGCTCGTCCTCCTGGACCTGGCGCTCCCGGGCCTCCGCGGGGAGGACTTCCTGGCGCAGTTGCGGCTGCGGATGCCGGACGTGCCGGTCATCGTCGTGACCTCCGCCGCGGACATCGAGACGGCCGTGCGCTGCATGAAGGCCGGCGCGTTCGACTACATGCTGAAGCCCGTTGAGCGTTCCCGGTTTTCAAGCGGCGTGCGGCGCGCCCTGGAGCTGCGCAGCCTGAAGCGTGAGTTCGAGCGGCTTCGGGACCGCTTTCTCTGCGGGGAGCTCCTCCACCCGGCGGCGTTCGCCGGGATCCTCACGCGGGACCCGCGCATGCTGTCCCTGTTCCATTTCATTGAAGCCGTGGCGCCGAGCTCGGAGCCCGTCCTGGTGCTCGGCGAGACCGGCGTGGGCAAGGAGCTGATCGCGCGGGCCGTGCACGAGGCAAGCGGCCGGCCCGGCGAGCTGGTCACGGTCAACGCCGCGGGGCTCGACGACACGATGTTCGCGGACACGCTGTTCGGGCACCGGCGAGGAGCCTACACCGGGGCGGCGGAGAGCCGGCGCGGTCTGCTCGCTGCGGCTGGTGGCGGCTCGGTGTTCCTGGACGAGATCGGGGACGTGAGCGGCCCGAGCCAGGTGAAGCTGCTGCGCCTGCTGGACAGCGGCGAATACTTCCCCCTGGGCTCCGACGTTCTGCAGCGGAGCGACGCGCGCTTCATCCTGGCAACGAACCGGGACCTTCCGTCGCTGATGTCCCAGGGCCGGTTCCGCGCCGACCTCTACTACCGGCTTTCCACCCACCAGTTCCGCGTCCCTCCGCTTCGGGAACGGCGCGTCGACATCCCGGTGCTCCTGGAGCACTTCCTGAAAGAAGCGAGCGCGGAGCTGCGGCGAGAACCGGCCGCGGTGACGGAGCGGCTCGTCTCGCTCCTGCAGGACTACCCGTTCCCCGGCAACGTGCGGGAGCTGCGGTCCCTCGTGTTCGACGCCGTGGGACGGCAGACCGGTTCCGCCCTTCCCCTGGAGCCCTTCCTGCGCGTGGCAGCAGGCGACGGCGGAACCGCGCCGCTGCCGGCCGCGGCGCCTCCGGCCGACGGCGACGGCAGCGGACCGGACCGCGATGAGAGCTCCTCCGGCGGTCTCCTTCCTCTGCGGACGATGGTGGATCGCTATATCCTGCAGGCGCTGTCCCGCGCCGACGGGAACCTCTCCCAGGCGGCCCGGGCCCTCGGGATCACGCCGCAGGCGTTGAGCAAGAGGCTTCAGCGGCGGAGAAAGGCGGGCCGACTGCCGGAGACGGCCGGACGACCGGCGGGACGGAGGCCGGTCCGCGCGGATGCGGAGGGAGATTCAGCCCGGCTGCGCGGCTGAGAACGTCACCGTCACCACGGTGCCGCGGCCGCGGTCGGAACGCACGTCCAGGATGCCGTGAAACTGCCTCACGATCTCCGCCGCGATGGCCAGCCCCAGGCCGGTGCCGCCCTCCGTGTTCCGCGTGGTGAAGAACGGCTCGGTAACCCGCGGAAGGTCCTTCTCCGCGATTCCCCGCCCGGCATCTTCCACCTGGAGCACGACAAGACCCCCGGGCCGGCGCAGCGACGTGCGAAGGGAAAGGCCCTGGCACGGGTCCGTGAGGGCCTGGCAGGAGTTCTCGACGAGGTTCAGCACGAGCTGCTGCAGCTTGCCGAAGTTCGCGCGGACCCGGGGCAGGCCGGGGCACAGGCACACGGAAAGCCGGGAGGTGGCCCGGCGGATGAAATCAGATGAGAGCCGCAGGACCGACTCCACGACGTCGTTCATGCTCACCGGCTCCACCACCGTGCAGGCTTCGCCGCGCGCAAAGGCCTTGAGCTCCTCCACGAGCGCCTCGATGCGGACCGCGGACTCCCGGATGAGCCTCACCGAGGAAGCGATCTGGGTACCCCAGCGGTGGGCCTCTTCACCGCTCTCCGGGAATGACGGACCGGGGACGTCCCCCGTCGCCTCGTTCAGCGCCGTGATGGCCTGGCGCCCGGCCTCCTCCAGCAGATCCACGTTCAATCGGATCACGTGCGCGGGGTTGTTGATCTCGTGGGCCACGCTCGCGGTGAGCACTCCCAGGGAGGCCATCCGCTCTCCCCGCATGAGCTGCTCCCGCTGGGCGGCCAGTGCCTCGCGCAGACGGGCCAGATCGCCATCCTCGGCCACGGGCGCCGGCGGGATGAACGGCGGCGATTCAAGAGAAAGGCTGCCCCCGGACCCTGCCGCCACCAGAGCCGGCATCAGCGCGGGCAGGTACCGTGACTCTATCGTGGCGCAGGTTGCAGCATTCTTCATGACGACGTTTCGGAATGCAGCCCAGCCGAGTGGGCAGCCTTGATGGCCATTCTCACCGGCCGAGGCGGTGACGGCAATTGGACATTGGCCCAACGCTTGCGCGGAGGTGCGGATGACGCTACACTCATCCGCATACGGACGATTTCCATCTGCAGAGGAGAAGCGGCACGTGAGTAGCGCCGGCGGTCGCCTCCGGGCCGGCATTGACGTGGGCTCCACCACCGTGAAGCTCG
>DASRZR010000300.1:0-3560 GCA_035686185.1 Spirochaetia bacterium
CTCCCAACCAGGTCATCTGCTTCGACGGGGAAAAGCTCACCGTGTACCTGCCGGCCGAGCAGGTGGTGCTGCAGCAGCACTACAAGAAGAAGACCCCTTCCCAGATAGAGGGCCTGGTCACGGCGCAGGGCCTCTCCCTCATGCAGAAGAACTACTCGGTGGCCTACCTCACGGGGCCGGCTCCGGTCCCCCTGGATGACGGTTCCCGGGAGATGGTCGTGAAGCTGCGCCTCATTTCGCGCGGCACCAGCAGCTACAGCCAGCTCGTGCTCTCCGTGGCCGGCTCGGTCATCCGCCGCGTGGAAGGCACCCTGGCAACCGGGGATCGGATGGTCATGGACTTCCAGAACATCCGCATCAACCAGGGCATCCCCGCCTCCCGGTTCGCCTACGATCCGCCGCCCTACGCGAACGTCGTGCAGGACTGGCTGTTCGATCCGGAGCAGTAGACCCCATGGAATCGATCGGCGAGAAGCTGCGGCTGGCACGGGAACGGAACAACCTCACCATCGAGCAGGTGGCGCGGGAGACGCACGTCGCCAAGCGGTTCCTGAAGGCGCTGGAGGACGAGGACTTCGCCACGTTCCCCGGGGAGACCTATGCCATGGGTTTCCTGCGCAACTACGCGGAATACCTGGGGCTGAACCCGGAAGAGCTCGTGGCGATCTATCGCAACATCAAGATCCAGGAGCAGCCCCTCCCGATGAGCGAGCTCCTGGAGTCCAAGACGCGGGCGCCCTCCCTGCGCGTCATCCTGTTCAGCGTGGCGGCGGTGCTCGCCATTGCCGCGGTGGGCTATCTCGTCTACCGGGCCACGGCACATGCGGCCGGCCCGGATGCGTCCGGCCAGAAGCCGACCGCCGGCGGCAATTCCACGGATCTCGTGTTCCAGGACGACGTCCGCACTCAGTGGTTTTCCCAGGGAGATGCCATCGTGGTTCCCGTCGGAGGGAAGAACTACCGCGTGGTCGTATTCGCGGTGGGAGACACGCTCACGCTCAAGGTGCCGGGCGGCACGGTCGACCTGGGCCTTGGCAAGGAGCGCTACATCGACCTCGACGGGGATTCCACCCCGGACCTGCGCGTGGTCTGGAACGACGTGGACCGCGCCGCTCCCGTGAAGCGGGTGAACCTCGGGCTGTATCGGACCACGGGCCAGGCGGCGGCCGCCACGGACGCAAGCGGCGCCATTCCGGCCGCGACGGGCGGACCGGCCCCGTCGGCTCCCGCGGACACGTTCAAGCCCCTGGCGCTGGCGCAGGCCGCGCAGGCGGGCCTGTTCACGCTGGATTTCACGTTCAAAAACGACTGCTATTTCCGATACTCGGTGGATGCCGGGGACCGGGAGGACCGCTTCTTCCAGAAGGGGGAGCAGTTCTCCATCGACACGGCCCGCAAGCAGGTCACGATCTGGCTCTCCAACGCCGGGGCGGCCCGCCTGCGCGTCCAGGGACGTGACTTCGAGCTGGGGGACCTCGGCGAGGTGGCCACCCGGCGGATCGCGTGGCAGCCGGACGCGTCCTCCGGCGGGTATGTCCTCCAGATCACGCCGCTTTACTGACCACGGCCGCCCGCCGAAGCGCGCCTCCGTCCGTGGGCACTCCTTCCACGTGGAAAGCCTCGGGTGCGCCAAGAACCAGGTGGACTCCGAGCGCATGATCGCGGAGCTGGAGCGCGCCGGGTGGCGGCGCTCCGAGTCCCCCGAATCGGCGGACGTGCTCATCGTCAATACGTGCGGGTTCATCTCCTCCGCCAAGAAGGAATCCATCGAGACGAGCCTGGAACTGAAGCAACGCCACCCTGACAAGAAGGTGATCATGGTGGGCTGCCTCACCGAGCGCTACGGGGACACGCTCGCGGCCGAGCTTCCCGAGATAGACGGATTCCTGGGCAACCGGGACCCGTCGGCAATCCTCGGCATCGTCGAGGAAGGGCGGGGAGGCCGGCGCGCCGCTTCCTCCTCCTCTTTCGAGCGGACGCACCTCCTGTCTTACCCGGGCAGCGCGTACCTGAAGGTGGCGGAGGGCTGCGACAACCGGTGCACGTACTGCGCCATTCCGCTGATCCGGGGCGGCCTCGCAAGCCGTGATCCCTCGCAGATCGAGCAGGAGGCTCGGCAACTCCTGGACCGCGGCATCCGGGAGCTGGTGCTGATCGCCCAGGACCTCGGCTCGTACGGGCGCGACATCGACGGTTACTCCGACGGGTTGCCCGGACTGCTGGACCGGCTTTCCGGTCTCGCCGGAGATTTCTGGGTCCGCCTCCTGTACATCCACCCGGACCATTTCCCCGCCGGCATCCTGGACATCATGGAGCGCGACGCGCGGTTCCTGCGCTATTTCGACATTCCGTTTCAGCACGCTTCCCCAACCGTCCTGCGCGCCATGGGGCGTATCGGGGATCCGCAGGGCAATACCGAGCTGGTGGCCCGCATCCGGCGGCGTCTGCCCGGCGCGGTGATCCGTTCCACCTTCCTCCTGGGCTTCCCCGGGGAAACGGACGATGACTTCCAGCGCCTCACCCGGTTCCAGGACGAGGTGAGACCGGACTGGCTGGGGTGCTTCACCTGGTCACGGGAGGAGGACACGCCGGCGTACTCGCTGCCGGGCCGTGTGCCGGCGCGCACGGCGCGCGCACGGCGCGCGGTGATCGAAGAGCGCCAGGTGCCCATCACCGCGGCCGCCCTGGATGCGCTCGTGGGCCGGGAGCTGGATGTCCTCATCGAGGAGCGCGTGGAGGGCGAGGCTCTCTCCCTGGGCCGCGCGTACCTGCACGCCCCCGAGGTGGACGGGCTGGTGGTGGTGCGCGGCACCCCGGCAGCCGGCACGCGCTGCCGCGTGCTCATCGAGAAGCGAAACGGCGTGGACCTGGAGGGAAGCATCCGTGGGTGAGGACACGCGCCCGACCGGGGAGCCCTCGTACCTGCAGACGCTGAACCCGCGGCAGCGGGAAGCGGTGATCCACGAGGGGGCCCCGCTCCTGATCCTGGCCGGCGCCGGGTCCGGCAAGACGCGGGTCATCACCACGAAGATCGCGTGGCGGGTGGACCAGCGCGGCGTGGACCCGCGCTCGATCCTGGCGGTGACGTTCACGAACAAGGCGGCCCAGGAGATGAAGGAGCGCGTGCTTGCGCTGGCTCCGCGGGCGGAGCACGCCATGGTGAGGACGTTCCATTCCTTTGGCGCATGGTACCTGCGGCGAAATGCCGCGCTCGCGGGGCTCGCGCCCGACTTCCGCATCTACGATGAAGACGACTCCCTTTCCCTCCTGAAAAGCATCCTCGGCCCCTCGGAGGACCGGGGCTCTCTTCGACAGGTACTGGACGAGATCGGCCGCGTGAAGGACCTGGGGATCGGTCCGGACGCGCCACCGCAGGAGATCGCGCGGGGGGGCTGTGATCCCGCCCTGTATGCCTCCTACGAGCAGGCAAAGCAGCGCACCGGCAACGTGGACTTCGGAGACCTGATCCTGCTGCCGCTGCAGCTCCTGAGAAAACAGCCCGAGCTGCGCCGCCGCACGCGCCAGCGCTTCCGCGTGGTGCTGGTGGACGAGTACCAGGA
>DASRZR010000301.1:0-5125 GCA_035686185.1 Spirochaetia bacterium
ACCGCGCTGGGCACGTCCATGATCGCGCTGCTGGGCTGACGCAGCTCCCTCAGAACCCGCACCGTTCGCAGGCGCGGAAGAAGGGCGCGGCCATGGACGCGGCCCCCTGGAACGTCATGTCGCTGGTGGTCCCGTGAACGGCGATGAGCCGGGCGCCGTTCTGTATCGCCTCCACCATTCCATCCTCGATCCCCTTCGGGTCTGTCAGCGACCCGGACCCCACCACCCGGCCCATGTGGATGCCGCGCCGGGCGGCAGCTCGGAACAGGTCGTTGATCGCATTGCTCACCTCCGGCAGGTCTCCCTCCCGCAGGATCGTGTCAAACGGGCCGACGAACCCGCACGAGCGGTGCCGACCCTGCTGCCCCATGAGGTCGAGCACCCGGTCCCGGAGACTCCTGTCCATGATGTACTCGGCGGTCTCGAACTGCACCCAGCTCTGCGTCTCGCTCTCCGCCGCGCGAAGCCCGTCCGGTGTGAACGCGGCGGACCGGTCCCCGAACCGGACGGGATAGCCGCCGCGGTCAAAGGGTGTCGCGTTCTTCGGTTCGGGGAACCGCACGCAGCGCAGGTAGCGCTCCGCATCCTCGTAGGTGGTGCCGTACGGCCGCATCGTGGCGC
Source organism: Spirochaetia bacterium (assembly GCA_035686185.1). GTDB lineage: Bacteria > Spirochaetota > Spirochaetia > SZUA-6 > Fen-1364 > Fen-1364. Next base: position 622 of record DASRZR010000301.1, read on the forward strand.
GCGCGCCGAGCTGGTACGCATCCCCGAAGGAGCTGAGGGCCTCGCGATGCAGGCGCTGCACCGGCAGCAGTCCCAGGCGAAGTTCGGCGGCGGTCTGCTCCCGGCCGTACCAGCCTTCCCACTGGCAGTGCTCCGCGTCGTTCACGATCCACAGGAAGCCGGCCTTTGCCCAGGCGTGCGCCTCCGCTTCCCGGAACTTCGGCCACGGGACATCGTTGAAGATTCCGAGAACGGGCGGCGTCTCCTCCACGGATGAGAACTGGTCGAAGATCGCCTTCACGGGATTTCGCAGCGGATTGAGCACTGCCGCGTGCGCGCGCGCGGCGAACTGCTCGGTGGTCAGCGGGAGACTTCCCCCAAGGGCTTGCACGGCTTTCATGAATGTTCCTTTCTCGGCGCAGACTATTCCGGTTGCGGGAGCCTGTCCACGCCATTTCTGATTTTCGTTGACTTCCCGAGAACGGACCCTATAATGGGGGCGCAATCCGACCGTCGAACAGCACCGGGGACGAGACTCAACACTGCAGTGGAGGAGCTGGCAATGGGCAAGGCAAAAGTGACCTGGCTGGGGCACGCTTCCACCCTCGTGGAGGCCGGAGGGCAGGTGATTCTCTTCGATCCCTGGATCGAGACGAACCCGAAGTGCCCGATCAAGCTGAAGGACATTCGGGCGGCGGCGGCCGTCTGCGTCACGCACGGCCACGACGATCACATCGGGGACTCCATCCCCATCGTGAAGCAGACGGGGGCCCGGCTGATCTGCAGCCCGGAGATCGCCATCTACGCTGACCGTCACGGCATCCCCTACGATGGGGGCTCCTACCCGCTGAACATCGGCGGAAGCTGGGAGACAGAGGCATTCTCCATCACCATGGTCGCGGCCGAGCACACCTCCGAAATCCTGGGCGTGGAGTTCCAGAAGGACAAGACGGTGATGCCGGGCTCCGGCGCGGCCGGCTACGTGCTGTCCCTCGCGGGCGGCCCGAGCATCTACTTCGCGGGAGACACTGGAGTCTTCGGTGACATGGCGCTGATCCGTGACCTCTATGCGCCGGACCTCGCCATCTGTCCGGTCGGCGGCAAGTACAACATGGGCCCCCGGGAGGCGGCGCTGGCGGCCTCGCTCGTGCGGCCGCACGCCTTCATCCCGATCCATCACGGGACGTTCCCCAACCAGATGCTGGACATGAAACGGCTGGAAGCGGAGATGAAGGTACGGGCTCCCTCCGTCCGCCTCGTGCCGCTCGCGCCGGGGCAGAGCTTCGAAATCGGAGGAGACGAGCGATGATCGAGCTGCACATCTACCTGGAGCCGCAGGCCGGCCAGGAATCGAAGCTGGAGTCCCTGTTCCGGGAAGCGTTCGTTCCGGCGATCTCGGTGCAGGAGGGCTTCCGGCGCGTGGCGCTGCTCAAGGTGCGGGACGCGCTGCGGCAGTACCGCATCGAGCTTGCCTTTGAAAGCGAAGCGCTTCGCCTGAAGTGGGTGGCCTCCCGCGAGCACGAGGCCTCCTTCCCCCGGATCGCCGCGCTGTGCCAGCAGGTGACCTGGGCGGGATTCGACGTCGTGGATCAGCACCCGGCGCGCTGATCCGCCGCCGGGCACCGCTTGCAGACACCCGCGCCGCCCGCGGCCGCGGAGGAGAGAAGAGAATGGCAGAGAACATGAAGGCCCTGGTCTGGCTGGGAAAGGAACAGCTTGCGGTGCAGGAGCGGCCCGTGCCGGCCCCGTCAGACGGCCAGGCGCTCGTTCGAATCAGGGCAGCGGGAATCTGCGGCACGGACCACTCCATCCTCGGCGGTACGCACTCCCGCGCGCGGCCGCCACTGATCATGGGGCACGAGTGCGCGGGCGAGGTGGCGGCGCTGAGAGGAAGCGCCCCGGGCGGCGTGCGGGAGGGGGACGCGGTCACCATCGAACCGCTGATCTCCTGCGGCGCGTGCGCGGCCTGCCGAAGCGGAAACGCGCACGTCTGCCAGACGTTGAAGCTGTACGGCATCGACGCGGACGGCGGCTTTGCCCAGTACGTGGTTGTCTCCGCCCAGAGCCTGCGCCCGCTGGGCAAGGGCGTGGACTTCCGCCTGGGGGCCCTGGTCGAGCCGTTGGCGGTGGCCGTTCACAGCGTCCGCCTGGCGGGCGTCACCGTGGGGGACTCCGTCGGCGTACTGGGCGGCGGCCCCATCGGGGCGCTCGTGGCCGTCGTGGCCCGCCGCGCGGGGGCGTCCCCCGTCATCGTGTGCGAGCGCCAGCCGTTTCGCATCGAGCGGCTGCGTTCCCTGGGGTTCGATGTCATCGACACCGCGCAGGCGGATCCCGCGGAAGAGGTGCTGCGACGGACCGGCGGGGACGGGGTGGATGTGCTCTTCGAGGCGGCCGGCGCCCCGCAGACGGTCCTGGCGGCGTACCATGCCTGCCGCGTTCGTGGGCAGGTGGTCCAGGTTGCCAACCCGCGCAGCCCGGTTCCCACGGACCTGCTTGCCCTCTCGTTCCGGGAGCTCACGGTGCGCGGTGCGCGCGTGTACGCGGCGGGGGATTTCCAGCGCGCCATCGCCATGGCCGCGGAGGATGCGCCCACGCTGAGGAAGCTGCAGTCGGATCCATTCACGCTGGAACAGGGAGAGACGGCGTTCCGCAGGAGCCGTGCCGGTGCGGACGTGATGCGCGTCCTCTTTTCGGTAGACTGAGGCGGGGAAGCCGCATGGCAGGGAACCTCTTCGACCTGAGCGGGCAGGTGGCGCTGGTGACCGGCTCCAGCCGGGGACTGGGGCTCGTTTTTGCCCGGGGACTCGCCCGGGCCGGGGCCCGGGTGGTGCTCAACGGCAGGTCCGCGGAAACCGTGGAGAAGGCAGCCGGCCTCCTGCGGGGGGAGGGGCTGGATGCTCACGGCGCCGCGTTCAACGTCCTGGATCGAAGCGCGGTGGAGTCCGCGGTGCAGGCCATCGAGGAACGGCAGGGGCCCCTTGGCATCCTCGTGAACAATGCCGGCCTGCAGAAACGCATGCCGGCGGTGGACGTGGACGAGGCCACCTGGCGGGACGTGCTGGACACGAACCTCACGGGCGTCTTCCTGGTGAGCCAGGCAGTGGGGCGGCGCATGGTGACGCGGCGGCGCGGCCGCGTCGTCAACATCTGCTCCCTGCTGAGTGAAGCGGGCCGTCCCACGATCGCGCCGTACACGGCCTCCAAGGGAGGGCTGAAGATGCTCACCAAGGCCCTTGCCGTGGAGTGGGCGCCCTTCAACGTCCAGGTCAACGGCATCGGCCCGGGGTACTTCGCCACGGAGATGAACACCGCGCTCGTGGAAGATCCGCAGTTCGACAGGTGGCTGAAGGCGCGCACGCCGGCGGGCCGCTGGGGGCGGCCGGAAGAGCTCGTGGGCACGCTCGTGTACCTGTGCAGTGAGGCCGCCAGCTTCGTCACCGGCCAGATCGTCTACGTGGACGGCGGAATCCTCGCCGGGCTGTAGCGCCCCGAGCGGGCCAGCGCTCAGCGCCGGCGTTCGCGCCCGTAGATCAGAAGCAGCCCGAGGATCAACGCACCCGAGATGATCCGCCGCCCCGCCTCCGGTATCGAGAAGATCGGCAGGATGGACTGGATGAGGATCATGATGATGCAGCCGCCAATGGTTCCCACGTAGCTGCCCGAGCCGCCGAGGATGGAGGAGCCTCCGATCACGACCGCCGCGATGGACGTGAGCTGGTAGGAGTCCCCGATGTTCAGGTAGCTTGTGCGCGTGTACCCCGTGAGCAGGACGCCGGCCATTGCGGCAAGGGTGCCAGAGATCAGGTACACGCTCATGAGCACCCCGGAGGTCCGGATCCCGGAATACAGGGACGCGGTGGGGGAATTGCCGGTGGCATACAGCCACCTGCCCCACACGGAGCGGTGCAGGACCAGGATCATCACGGCGGCCACCACCGCCCAGACGAGCAGCACGTACGGTATGACGCCGAACAGCCGCCCGGTGGCCAGCACGCTGAGCGCCGGGGCAGAGCTTCCCTTGGGGCCGCCGTTCGTGTACAGGAGCGCGGCTCCCTGCACGATGCTGGTCATGCCCAGCGTCATGACCAGCGGATGGATCTTCAGGAACGCGATCCCCAGGCCGTTGATCAGGCCTGCCACCACGCCCAGCGCCAGGCTGACGATGATGCCGAGGGCGATGTGGGAATTGGAGCCGGCCATGAGCGTGGCCGAGACGACCCCGGCCAGCGTGACCACGGAGCTCACCGAGAGATCGATTCCTCCCGTGAGTATCGCCAGCCCCTGCCCGGCGGCAATCAGGCCCAGGAAGGCGGCAAGGTTGAGGATCAGAAGCAGGTGATCCGGCGTCCCGAACCCCCGGGAGATGGCAGTTCCGAACGCGATCAGGATGAGCGCGGCCACGTACGGCCACACACCGGTCGGAATCCGAAACCGGGGGAGCTGGTTTCGGTTCATACCCGCGCGCTCCCCTTGCGAGCCAGCGCCCGGCGGGAACGAAGGAACTCCGCCGCGGTCACGGCCGCGA
>DASRZR010000302.1:0-11258 GCA_035686185.1 Spirochaetia bacterium
CCTCTATCTCCGCGGCCGGCGCGTCGTGGAACACCCGGTCCAGAACCGTGCGCTGGAGCTGCTGCGCAAGCGGCGTCCAGTCGTGCCGCACTGCCTCCATGCCGACCACCTCGAGCTGCGCGGAGGCCGGCGCGCCGTCCCGGGCGGGGGACACGCGCAAGCCTGCATACCCCTTGGCCCGGCCGCGCGTCTCCGTCTCCTCGTCCGTGTCCACCGCCGCGGTCCGCATCGGCGGGAGGAAGAATCGCGCGTAGACCGCCTCGAACTCGATTTCCAGCCGGGACTCCACGTCGTAGGAAGACCGTGCGTACGCGCGCAGCTTGTCGTTGATGGTCGCACTGAGCTCGGCGCCGCGGCGCGCCAGCTCTTCACCGGAGGCCTCCGCGGCCGCGCCGGAGAGCACGAACAGGGAATCGGTATCTCCGTAGATGACGTCGTAGCCCAGCGAGCCGACGAGGTCGCGGGCCCAGTACAGGATGTGCTGTCCGAAAGAGGTGATGGCTCCTGCCAGCGCGGAGGCGGCGAACCGGCATCCCGAGGTGCCCAGAACGCCGTAGAACGAGTTCATCACGATCTTGTAGGCGTACGTGGCGCGCGTGTCGCCTCGCTGGCGGGCCGCCTCCCGGCTCTCGAAGAACCGGTCCAGGATGCCGGGCAGGATCCCCGGCTCCCGGCCGAACGACGCTCCGTTGGGAGCGCGCACCGGAGCCGTCGAGCCGCTATCCGTGCCGGCCGCACCGGCTGCGCCCGCGCGGAGCCTCGTCAGCGGGTCTATGTTGAACGTCCGCATGAGGGACGGGTACAGGCTCTTGAAGTCGAACGTGAGAACGTTGCGGAACAGCCCTGCACGCGGCGTGATGATCCCGCCGCCGGGCGCGCGCTCCAGGGTGTCCTGGTCGATGCCAAGAGTCGGCGCCACCATGGCGCGCTGGTGCAGGTGCTCGGTGTACAGGAACTCGAAGGCCGCCACGCTGACGGAGGTCTGCTCCAGGGAGATCCCGATGAGCTGGGACTTTCGTACGGCGATGTCCAGGAGTCCTTCCTTCAGCAGTATGTCCAGCGCCAGGCGCGTGTCCTCCGCGCAGTAGTCGCACAGCTTCTGCGTTTCCCGCCGGTACAGCCTCTCGATGGCCTCCGTGCGGCTTTCCCCGGGCAGTTCCTCGATGCGCTTGCCTCGGCCCAGGACCGTCTGGGCCACCGTCTCCAGCCGGTAGTCTTCCAACCCCATGCCCGCGGTCCGCACGAGCCACAGGCCGTCCAGCACCTGCCGGCCGGGCACGATTGCCTTGTTCCGGCGCCAGCGCGTCACGCCGTCCGTATCCTCCCGGTCCAGGAACGTGGCCGGGCTCTCCGCCCGTCCGATGTCGAACGGCACGCCGAGCGCGGAGAACCGGCGCGCCAGCACGCGGAAATCGAAGTCGATCACGTTCCAGCCGGTGATGATGTCCGGGTCCAGCTCGATGAGGCGCTCGCGGAGGCCCGCCAGCAGGGCCCGTTCGGTCGGAAACGTGAGCGCCGTGGGGACGGAGACGCCCGGTTCTCCGTTGAGCAGCATGTCGGAAGTGGTGGCCCCTGTCCGAAGGTCCAGTCGATACAGCCCCACGGCGTACACGGTTGCCGCGCGGGCGTCCGTCTCGATGTCCAGGGACGCCACGGTAAGCGGCGGGTCTATCTCGCACGGGGTGAGCACGGGGTTCTCGTAGATGCGTCCCACGCGCCGCCCCGGTCGCCAGGGGCCGTCAATCGCTACCGCGCCGTGGATCCTCCGGTCCATCAGGAGCTGCGTGGACGGCTTGATGTCGGCCTCGTAGGTGCGGATGCCTTCCCGGTGCAGGGCGTCCCGCTGACGCTGGCTGCCGGACACGGTCGGGGATTCGACGCGCAGGACCGGCTCCCCGTCCATTGTGCATCGGTCCGTCGGCGACGGCGACGTCCCCGAGCCGTCCGCGGCAAGCACGGTCCCGGCGCGCTCTGCATCCGAGGCGCGCACGAAGAAGCACGGCGTGAGCCGGCGCTCGACAACGGCGAACGTTTCCCCACTCTCCAGTCGGCCGACAAGGTGGATCTCGGTCCGGCCGGCGTGCGTTCGCTCGGAAGACTGGAGGATGAAGCCGCGGTCCGGCGCAGGTTCGGGCACGGCTCGACTATACCATGCCGCCGGGTGCTATAGTGCCGGCGTGGAAACCTGGGTAGACGTGAACGGAATGCGCATTCACTGCCTTGAAGCCGGAACCGCGGAGGAAGGACAGACCCCGCTCGTCCTGGTGCACGGGTGGACCGGTTCCGCGGCTGACTGGGAGCCGTTGCTGGCGGCCCTGCCGCCCGGCATCCGCGCCGTGGCACCTGACTTTCCCGGATGCGGACTCTCCGACAAGCCGGAAGCGCCCTACGACATGTCGTGGTTCCTGGACTTCCTGCGGGCATTCTGCGTTGCCATCGGGGCGAGCACGCTCGTTCCCGTCGGACACTCCATGGGAGGGCAGGTGGCCGTGCATTTCACGGCGCACTACCCGGCCATGGTGGAGAAGCTCGTGCTCATTGACCCGTTCGGCCTGCGCGCCGAGGAAACGCGGCTCTCGCCGTTGGCGCGCATCGGTCCGCTTGTCAACGCCGCGTTTGCGCTGAACCGGCGCGCGTTCATCGAGCGGGCCGTCCGGGCGAACGTCCTGCACAACCCGTCACCCGAGCTGGTAAAGGCCGCCGTGGATTCCACCGCCGCCAGCATCCTGGACCGCGACGGCGCGCGGGCAAACGCGCGCATCACCCGGCAGGTGATCGGCCGCTCGCACGTGGACGCGCTGCTCCCCGGGATCTCCCAGGCCACGCTCGTGATCTGGGGAAAGGAAGACCGCCTGCTTCCGCCGCGCTGGGCGGAGCCATTCACGTCCCTGCTGCCCCGCGTGTCCCTGGAGCTCGTGCCCGGCGCCGGCCACATGCCCATGTTCGAAAAGCCGGCCGAGGTGGCGCAGGCAATGACGCGTTTCCTGTCCCGCTAGGCTCCCGCGGCCGTCGGGCGTATCCAGTCGAGCACGGAGGAGAGGCATGCCGGCTCGTCCCGGTCGGTGTCCACGACCAGCAACGGGTGACGGACGGGCTGGAAGCGCTCCTTGACCTGGAAGTACAGCGCCTCGTCACGGTCCCCGGCGGGATGAGAGGTCCCGTCCCCGCGGATCCGCGCCAGCGCGGTTTCCTCCCGGCATCGGCACTCGATGATGCGGAAGGGCACCCCGCGCGAGCTCGCCACCCGCGCCAGCCGGTCCACGCCGGCCGCGGATGACAGCGACATGCCGTCTATCACCACGTCCCGCCCCTGCGCCAGCAGGTGACCGGCCATGGCGGCGATGAGCCCGTCCACCATCTCCTTTTCCTCCGGCGAGTAGCTCGGTCGGGTCACGAGGGCCCGTCGTATCACGTCCCGGCTCAGCACGAGGAAGCACGGCTCCCGCTCCACGAGCCGGCGCGCCAGGTGCGACTTTCCCGTGCCGGGGAGCCCGCGAAAGATCACGAGCATGGCGGCCTCAGGGCAGGGGCGCCGCGGAGCCCGGCTTCTCCATGCTCATCACCAGGCCGCCGCCCTTGAACACGGAGATGCTGCCCGTGGACTGGGAAACCACAACGGCCAGGCAGGCCGTGCTCGCGGAAAGGGCGGCCGCCGCGGCGTGACGCGCGCCAAGCCCGGAGGGCAGGTTCGAGGCGGCCCGCTCGGGCCGCAGGAACGTGCCGGCGGACATGATGACCCCGTCACCGCGGATGATGAAGGCGCCGTCTATGGTGGAGAACTCCTTCATCGTTTCTTCCAGGCTCGGGTCCAGGATGCTGCGCTCCTCCTCGCTGTACCCGCGGAACGGGTTGATCACCATCTGCCGGCAGTACCGCGGCACGTGCTCGTAGTCGCCGAGCACGAACGTCGTGCCCACCGGCCTTCCTTCCCTTCCTTCCCGCGCGATGTCCGTGGCGATCTGGAGCACCTTCTCCAGCACCGGCGGCTCCACGTCCCCCAGCGGCGTGTCCGCCGTCTTGGCGAACACGGTGGGGAACTCCCGGCCCACGTCGATGACGAGCAGCGTATCCAGGAAACCCGAGGCCGGCACGCCGGAAAGGCTCACCACGGTGTCCCCGCGGGAGAGCAGGCCGCGGGAGACAGCGAACAGCAGGGCGAGCTCCACCTGGTCGAAGCGGTCCAGCGTGGGAAACGGCACCTGCAGGACGTGCACCGGCGCCTCCCGCGGCGCCTCCTCCTCCATCTTGGACGAGGTCACGACGATCAGTTCCGCGCTCGTCGGCAGGTCCCGGGCAAAGGCGATGCTGCCCACGGCGTCCGCGTGCAGCATGACGCTTCGCGCCTTGACCTCTTCCGCCACGGACAGCGCGTGCGCAAACAGGAGCCGGGAAAGGCGGACCTTGGCGGAGGAGGCCGGCAGCGTGGCCGGGTCCCCGTAGCCGCGCGTGACCAGCAGGCGCCAGGCCTCGGCCGGGGAGCGGGCCCGAAGGACGAGCTGCATCAGCGCGCGATCCCTCAGCGTGCGCGCGATCTCTGCCAGGAGCATCACGTGCTGGTCCGGGTCCGCCTCTCCGCTCACGATCAGGAAGACGAGGTGCACCGGGTCCCCGTCCCCGGAGTCCCAGGAAACTCCCGGCCGGCTCCTGCCGACCGCCACCTCGATACCGCCCGTGTCTGGCAGGCGCGCGTGCGGGATGGCAACCCCGGGGGCGATCCACGAGCTCACGATCTTCTCCCGGTTTTTCACGGCGGAGATCACCTGCTCCGCATCCGGCCCGGTCTCCGCGCCGGAGAGCGCGGCCGCCAGCTCGCGGATAGCTCCCTCGCGCGAACGGCTTCGCAGCGAGACGATACGCGCCGGGGACAGGTATCGCGCGAGCAGGGGCATGGGCATCAATCTCCATGAAAAAGTATAGCCGCCGGTTCATCCGATTGCCACGAAATGGGCTGCGCGTTGACAATCGCCCCCGAAGCTCCTACTCTGGGTCGATTTCCGATGCAGCCAGAACCTCGCTCCCGGCGGCCGCGTGATCCCGAGGCGGCCCTCCGACGCGATCTACCCCGCAACGTCACGGGAATCCTCCTCCTCGAGCTCACCTGGGGATTTGGACTGCCTTTCGGCCTGTACGCGTCCATGGTGCCCGCGTACCTGCAGGCCATGGGCACGAGCAAGTCCCTCATGGGGTTCGTCCAGTCGTTCTGGACGATCCTGATCCCGCTGCAACTCGTCGGCAGCCACTATTTCGGCCGCCGGGGCCGGGTGGCGGCGGTGGCCGGCCTGTACATGTGCGCCACGGGCTGCCGCCTGCTCTACGACGTGCTGGCTGTCTTCGTGCCGGGACTGTGGACCACATCGAGCTACATCGGCTTCTTCGTGGCGGCGGCTGGCGCGTACGTCGGGCTCCTGGTGGTCGGGCAGACCATCTACATGGGCGTGCTCACGGACACCATCCCGCGACGACGCCGGGGCTGGATCTTCGGCCTGCGGACCATCGGCAACGGGGTGGGCGGCGTCCTTACCGGGCTGGGGGCATCCTGGGTCCTCCACCACTGGGGAAGCCCCCTCAACTTCCGCGTGAGCTTCCTGATCTGCGACGCGACCTGGACGCTGGCATCCCTGTGGGTGTTCCTGGTGAAGGACCACCCCGGCCGCGCCGCGCGCGAGCGAAGCCCGGGATTCCTCGCGTCCCTGGCGGCGAAGGTCCGCCTGCTCCTGGCAAACCCCAATTACCGCGTGTTTCTCTTTTTCCACATGCTGAACTCGGTGGGGCTCACCGTGGCCGGTTTCATCGTTCCGTACGCCCGGGAGCGCCTGGGGGCCCCGGACAACCTCATGGTCCTCCTGAGCGTCATCTACCTGGCCTCCGGGGCCGCGCTGGGGCCGCTCATGGGCCGGATGGCGGACCGGGCCGGCTACCGCAGCGTCGGCGCCGCGCAGTCCCTGCTGCTGCTCGGGTTCTTCCTCGTGGCGCTTGCCTCCCGCAGCTTCCTGGCCGTCTGCATCGGCTACGTGCTGTACGCCGTGGGCAATGTCACCAGCCAGTTCATGCTGGTGAATATGAGCGTGGAGCTGTGCCCGTCCATCAACGGCGCTGACCTCACGGCGCTCGGCGGCACGTTCCTCCTGCCGTTTGTCGGCATCTCCTCCCCGCTTGCCGGCGCGATCATCGACCGTACCGGGAGCTACCCCGCCGTGTTCTACATCGGGGCGACCATCGCGGTCATCGCCCTGTTCGGGTTCGCCTTCCTCGTGCGGGAGCCGCGCACCGGCAAGCTGTACGAGTTCAAGCAGGTGGCAATCGGGTAGCCTGCGGCGTTATTATTGAGGGGAAGGAGAGCCACCGTCCCATGCCCCGTGAACCCGCCGACGTGTTCCAGGAGGACACCGGCGTCCAGCAGAAGCCCCGCGTGCAGCAGCCGAAGCTCTTTCGGGTCATCCTGCACAATGACAACTACACCACCATGGACTTCGTCGTGAAGGTGATCGTGGCGGTGTTCCACAAGCCGGCCGCGGAGGCCACGAAGATCATGCTGGACGTGCACAAGAAGGGCCACGGCATCGTCGGCGTCTACACCTGGGACATCGCCTCCACGAAGGTGACGCAGGTCCACCAGATGGCGCGAGAAAACGAGTTCCCCCTGCGCGCAAGCTGCGAAGAGGCCTGAATGGACATCTCCACCGAGCTGAACGAGATCATCATGGCCGCCTACCGCGAGGCGGAGTCCCGCGGCCACGAGTACCTGACCCCGGAGCACGTGCTGTACGCCTCCCTGTTCTTCGACCGGGGCCGGCAGATCGTGGAGGCCTGCGGCGGCGCCGTGCCCAGCCTGACGCGCGACCTGGAGGGGTTCTTCGAGAAGCACGTTCCCACCGCGGACGGGGGGCGTCCCCTGCAGTCGGAAGGCTTCCAGAACGTGATGCAGAACGCCATCCTGCACACCGCCTCCGCGGAGAAGCGTTCCGTCGGGATCGACGACGTGATCGCCGCCATCTTCGAGGAGCGGGAGTCGTTCGCCGCGCACTTCCTGGCCCGCCAGGGCATCGACCGGCTGGCGGTCCTGTCCTTCATCTCGCACGGGGTGACCGCCTACCCGGTATCGGAAGAGGATGCCGATGAGGAGGAGGCCGCCGCGGAAGAGACGGGGGAGCCCGCCGAGCCGGAGCCCGGCGCCGAGCGCGAGCCCGGAGCGCAGCCCCGCGGGAAGCAGCGCGCCGCCAGGCCGCTCCAGGCATTCGCCGTTGACCTCACCGAGAAGGCGCGCTCCGGCGGAATCGATCCGCTGATCGGCCGTGAGGAGATCCTGCAGCGCACCATCCAGGTGCTCTGCCGCCGGCTGAAGAACAACCCGCTGCACGTCGGGGAGCCGGGCGTGGGCAAGACCGCCATCACCGAGGGCCTTGCGCAGATGGTGGTGGACGGCAAGGTCCCCAAGGCGCTGAAGGACACGCGGATCTACGCGCTGGACATGGGCGCCCTGCTGGCCGGCACGAAGTTCCGCGGTGATTTCGAGGAGCGCCTGAAGAAGGTCATTCGCGAGCTGGAGAAGCAGGAGCGGGCCATCCTTTTCATCGATGAGATCCACACCGTGGTGGGCGCCGGCTCGGTCTCCGGCGGCTCCATGGATGCGTCCAACATCCTGAAACCCGTGCTCACCTCCGGGAAGATCCGCTGCATCGGCTCCACCACCTACGAGGACTACCGCAAGTACTTCGACAAGGACCGGGCGCTGTCCCGGCGGTTCCAGAAGATCGAGGTGCCCGAGCCCACCGTGGAGGAGACCCATGCCATCCTCCAGGGGCTGCGGGAGAAGTACGAGAGCTACCACGAGGTGCGCTTCACGGACGAGGCGATGCGCGCCGCCGCGGAGCTTGCCGGCAAGTACATCAACGACCGTCACCTCCCGGACAAGGCCATCGACGTGCTGGACGAGTCCGGCGCGTGGGTGCGCGTGTACGGGCCGGAGGCGGAAGGGGAGTCCGGCCCCCGCACCGTGGACCTGAAGGTGGTGGAGCGCGTGGTGGCGCGCATCGCCCGCATCCCGGAGGCCAGCGTGTCCTCGGACGAACGCGAGCGCCTGCGGGAGCTGGAGACGGGCCTCAAGAGGCGCGTGTTCGGGCAGGACCACGCCGTGGACCTCGTGGTGAAGGCCATCCGCAAGTCCCGGGCCGGCTTCGGGGAACGCGACAAGCCGGTGGCCTCCCTGCTGTTCGTGGGACCCACGGGCGTGGGCAAGACGGAGCTGGCGCGACAACTTGCCCAGATCCTCGGCGTGACGCTGCTGCGCTTCGACATGAGCGAGTACCAGGAGAAGCACACCGTCTCCCGCCTGGTGGGCGCACCCCCCGGGTACGTGGGCTACGATGACGGCGGCCTGCTCACGGACGCCGTGCGCAAGTCTCCGCACGCGGTCCTGCTCCTGGACGAGATCGAGAAGGCCCACCAGGACATCTACAACATGCTGCTGCAGGTGATGGACTACGCCACGCTCACCGACAACAACGGCAAGCGCGCTGACTTCCGCAACGTCGTCATCATCATGACCTCCAATGCCGGCGCCCGGGAGCTGGGCAAGCCGCTGGTCGGGTTCGGGGAGCGGACCATGCAGGGGGAGGCGGTCTTCGACGCGGTGCAGCGGATCTTCTCCCCCGAGTTCAGGAACCGGCTGGACGCCGTGGTGAAGTTCAACGGCCTGGAGCACGGCATCGTGCTGCAGGTGGTGGGCAAAGCCGTGCGCGAGTTCCAGGACGAGCTGGCGGGAAAGAACGTGACGCTGGAGGTCACCGACGCGGCGCTGGAATGGCTGGCCCGCAAGGGTTACTCCGAGGAGTTCGGAGCGCGCGAGATTGCCCGGCTGGTCTCCTCCAAGATCAAGGACTTCTTCGTGGACGAGATCCTCTTCGGCCGGCTCTCCGGCGGTGGGAAAGCCCGCGCCGACGTGGAAGCGGACGACGTGAAGGTCAGCGTCCTGGGCTGAAGCTCGTCTCCTGCGCCGCCGCGCGCCTCAGCCTCTGCAGGTACTCGGCTCTCGGGATCTGCACCGCGCCCATGGACACCAGGTGTGGCGTGAGGAACTGAACGTCGAACAGCGTAAACCCCGACTGCCGCAGCTTCTCCTCCATGGAGACGAGCGCGACCTTGGACGCGTTCTCCACCGCGGAGAACATGGACTCCCCGGCAAAGAAACCGCCGATGGCCACGCCGTAAAGCCCCCCGGCAAGCTGCTCGCCTTCCCAGACCTCGACGGAGTGCGCGTACCCCATTTCGTGCAGCCTCGTGTAGCCGGCGATGAACGCGGGCGTGATCCACGTCTCCTTGCGCCCGGGCCGGGGCGCCGCGCATCCCTCCATGACCGCGCGGAAGGCGCGATCGAACGTCACGGAGAACGCCGCGCGCCGCAGTACCCGGGCCAGGCTGTGGGAAACGTGCACGCCGCCGATCGGGATGATGGCGCGGGGGTCCGGAGACCACCACGTGACGGGCCGGGTGGTCCAGGGGAAGATCCCGTTGCGGTAGGCCAGGAGCAGCGTGCCCGGCTTCAGGTCGCCGCCAACGGCCAGGAACCCGTCCGCGTCGGCGGCATTCGGGTGGGGGAAGATGAAACGGGTGGTGAGCTCGGAGTCGCTCGCCGTCGCCATCCCGGGCTAGAGCCCCGCCTTCCGGATGGCATCCTCCGGGGTCATCCCGTCATGGATGACGGCCTTGAACGCCTTGATGTTCGCCGTCACGTTGGGAAAGCCCCAGATGTTGCGGCCGATGGTGGCGCCGGCCGCCCCGCTCTTCACCACGTCCGCCATCATGGCCAGGGACCCCCGGAGGTCGGCCGCCTTGGGGCCGCCGGCCGCCACGACGCGCACCGGCGCGCAGGAGACGATCTGCCGGTAGGCCTCCACGTCTCCGCAGTACGGGACCTTGATCACGTCCACGCCCAGCTCCGCCGCCACGTGGGCCGCCCACGCGATGTCCTCCGGCCGGAACGACACGTCCGCCTTCCCGTCTTTGAACACGCGGGGGTAGATGTGGCAGATCACCGGCATCTGGAAGCGCTCCGCCTGGCGCACAGCCTCCGCCACCTTCTGCATGTACTCCCACTCGGTGGGCCCGCGGCAGAAGCAGACGATGGCGAACGCATCCGCGCCCAGCCGCACGGCGTCCTCCGGCGTAGCTGACTGGCCTCGCGCGGAGTCGTCGTAGCGCACGAGGGAGCTCTGGATGATGAGAGGCACGTCCCCGGCGTACGGGCCCCACGCGTTCATCGCCATCCCGACGTGCATCGTGACCGCGTCCGGGCGTCCCTTCACCACGAGCTTCAGCGTGGCCGGAATGTCCTTCAGCCCTTCCGGCAGCCCGTCCTGGTAGATCGTGAAATGATCCACGGCCACGGAGCACAGCCGGCCGGAGTTGTGCGCAAAGATCCTGTTGAGTCGAACCAGTTTGCCGGTGTTCATAGGAGAGCCCCATCATAGTCCGAAGCTCGGGAAGGCTCAAGGCTGGCTGCCAGTCGCGCTGCCGCCCGGACCCTTGTCCGAGCCACGGGAGGCTGTTACGGTGACGCCCATGCCCCGCGCCCGCACCGTGATCCTGAACGACTCGCTGCTCCTGCTCACCGCCGTGATCTGGGGCCTGGCCTTTGTTGCCCAGCGGATGGGGATGCAGAGCGTGGGCCCGTTCACCTACAACGCGGTGCGCTTTGCCCTGGGATCCCTCGTGCTCGTGCCGGTGATCCTCCTGCGTCGGCGCGGACCCGCCGAGCCGCCGGCCGCCGCGCCCCCGGCGGCCCCCCGCATCAGCGCGGTCACTGCGGGGCTCCTCGCGGGCGTCGTGCTGGTGTTCGGCGCATCCCTGCAGCAGGCCGGGCTGGTGTACACCACGGCGGGCAAGGCGGGATTCATCACCGGGTTGTACGTGGTCCTCGTTCCCCTGTCCGGGCTCCTGTGGGCACAGCGCACGGCATGGACCGCGTGGACGGGTGCGCTCTTGTGTCTCGTCGGCCTGTTCCTCCTCAGCGTCACATCCTCGTTCACGCTGCAGACCGGTGACCTCCTGGTGCTGGTGGGCTCCCTGTTCTGGACCGCCCACGTCCAGGTAGTGGGATGGCTGTCACCCCGAACGGACCCCGTGGGCCTTGCCTGCGTGCAGTTCGCGGTCTGCTCCCTCCTCAGCGCACTCGCGGCGGGCCTGGGAGAGCACCCGCAGGTCTCTTCCATCATCTCCGCGGCCGGCCCTATCCTCTACGGCGGGGTGCTTTCCGTGGGAGT
>DASRZR010000303.1:0-11000 GCA_035686185.1 Spirochaetia bacterium
TACACCAGGATCCGCGCCTCCCGGGGAGGCGTGGAAGCAGAGACGCTGTTCTTCGTGCCGGTAGACGCCGACTGCGAGGTGCAGCGCGTCGTCATCTGCAACACGGGCCGGTCGGTGAAGAAGGTGAGCCTGTTCTCCTTCACCGAGTTCTGCCTCTGGAACGCGCTGGACGACATGACGAACTTCCAGCGGAATCTCTCCACGGGAGAAGTCCTCGTGCAGCCGGTGGGCGGCGGGGCGGGCGAGCGCGGCGCCCACCATTCCCGCGGCTCCGTGGTGTTCCATCTCACCGAGTACCGGGAGAGGCGCAATCATTTCTCCTTCTACGCGGTGAACGCCGCGCCGGACGCCTTTGACACGGACCGGGAAAGCTTCACCGGCCGCTACGGCGGCTACGCGCTTCCCCAGGCCGTGGCGCGAGGCAGGCTCACCGGCTCCCTCGCTTCCGGCTGGTCTCCCGTTGCCGCCTTTCAGCACGACCTGGAGCTTGCGCCCGGGGAGCAGAAGAGCCTCCTCTTCATCCTGGGCTACGTGGAGAACCCGGAGGAGGAGAAGTGGGCGGCGCCCGGCGTGCCGAACACCGCCCGGGCACACGCGATGATCTCCCGTTTCGATACGGACGCCAAGGTGGAGGCGGCCTTCGACGCGCTGGGCGCCTGCTGGACCGACCTGCTGTCCCGCTACACCGTGGACTCCGATGACCCGAGGCTGGACCGGATGGTGAACGTCTGGAACCAGTACCAGTGCATGGTGACGTTCCTGATGGCCCGCAGCGCGAGCTTCTTCGAGAGCGGCATCGGGCGCGGAATCGGTTTCCGGGATACCAGCCAGGACCTGCTGGGCTGCATGCACCAGGTGCCGGAGCGCGCCCGGCAGCGGCTGTTCGACGTGGCCTCCACCCAGCGCGCGGACGGCGGCGCCTGGCACCAGTACCAGCCGCTCACCCGGCGCGGGAACGCGGACGTGGGTGACGGCTTCAACGACGATCCCCTGTGGCTGATCCTCGGCGTGGCCGCCTACCTGAAGGAAACCGGTGATTGGGACTTCCTGAAGCAATCCGTGCCGTTCGACAACGACCCGGCGGACACCGCGTCCCTGTTCGAGCACCTGAAAAGGTCGTTCCACCACGTGGGGAACAACCTCGGCCCGCACGGCCTGCCGCTGATCGGGCACGCGGACTGGAATGACTGCCTGAACCTGAACTGCTTCTCCACGGACCCCAACGAATCGTTCCAGACCACGGCGAGCCGTGACGGGCGCACCGCGGAGTCGGTACTGATCGCGGGCATGTTCCTCCTCATCGGGCGTGACTACGCGGAGATCTGCCGGCGCACGGGACGGGACGAGGAAGCGCGCCAGGCCGAGTCCGCGCTCGCCGCGATGTCCGCGGCGGTCATCCGCCACGCGTGGGACGGCGGGTGGTACCTGAGGGCCTATGATGACGCGGGAAGGAAGATCGGCTCCCGGGAGTGCGACGAGGGCCGTATCTTCATCGAGAGCAACGCGTTCTGCGCCATGGCCCAGGTCGGCGCCGATCAGGGCTACCCCGGCCGGGCGCTGGATTCCGTGGCGGAGCACCTGGACACGGAGTACGGCATCGTGCTCGTGGACCCGCCGTACTCGCGCTATCACCTCGAGCTGGGGGAGATCTCCTCCTATCCCCCCGGCTACAAGGAGAACGCGGGCATCTTCTGCCACAACAACCCGTGGATCGTGATCGCGGAAGCGGTGGAGGGCCGTCCCGAGAAGGCGTTCTCGTACTACCGCAAGATCTGCCCCGCCTACCTGGAGGACATCCAGGAGCTCCACCGGATGGAGCCCTACGTCTACTCGCAGATGATCGCGGGAAAGGCCGCGGTGCGCCACGGGGAGGCCAAGAACTCATGGCTCACGGGGACCGCCGCGTGGAACTTCGTGGCCGTGTCCCAGTGGCTGCTCGGCGTGCGGCCCGAGTTCGACGGGCTGCGGATCGAGCCCTGCCTGCCGCGGGAAGTCGGCGCCGTGCAGGTCACGCGCCGCTTCCGCGGGTGCACGTTCCGCATCAGCATCCACAACACCGGTCGGCAGCGGTCCGAGCAGCGGCGCACGGTAAACGGGAAGCCGTCGGACTCATCGATTGTGCCGGCGGGTGCGCCAGGCTCGGAGATTCGAGTCAGCGTGGAGGCCTGAGCCGAGACGCGTCTGCGCGCGGGCGTCCGTGCCTACATCCCGTAGTAGCTGATCACGTAATCGTTGACCGGGCTGAACCCCAGCCGCTCGTACAGCGCGATGGCGGAGCGGTTGTGCTTCTTCACGAACAGGCAGGCCTCCGGCTTCTCGGAGAAGACCGCCTTCAACAGCTCGGACACCACCGCCTTGCCCAGGCCCTTGTCCCGCTCGGACGGCACCGTGTACACGCCGCCGATCTGGTCCACCTTGTATCCGCGCGCGTTCGTGCCCGCCTTTGCCACGGCCGTCCCCGAGATTTCCGCCAGGTAGACGAGCTGCTCCTTCAGGGAGATGCGCAGGCTGCGAAGGCACTGGCCGTCGTTGAAGTGGGTGGGGGAGATCACGACCTCCTCCAGCTCGTAGCACTTCTGCAGGGGGAAGAGGAAGTCCGTGTCCCCCGTGTCAGCCCGGCGGAGGACGAGCCCGGGCGGGTCCGGGGGAAGGACGGGGTGCCGGCCGTCCCGGGCCAGCGTCATGAGGAAGTACTCCACGCGCGTGGTGGACGGGAGGGGAAGGCTGGCTTCCACCGCGTCCACGCACCGTCCGATGCCCATGATGGAATGCACCATGGGCCGCAGTCCGCCCAGGACCTGCGCCAGCTCCCGGCGGTCCGGCGCCGGGTCGGAGAACGCCGGGAGGAGCAGGCCGTTGGAGGTGTGCAGGAAGCCGTGCCGCACGTTCCCCCCGGGGCCCACGTCCACGTGCACCTCGTAGCCATGCGCTCCGGAGCGCAGCCGGGAGGTGAAGGGAACGAACAACGCCTCCTCGGGAAGGAGAAACTCCAGCAGCGCCGACAGGTCCCGGCGCCCTGCCGGGCGCCAGCTCATCGCGCTGTCCGGGCCGGAGGAGCCGGGTCCGCGGCGCGCGGCCCGGAGAAGTTCACCGGCAGCACGCCCGTGGCGGTGAAGTCTCCTGCCAGGACCCCGAAGCCGGCCCGGAAGGAGTCCTTCCCGTCTCCGTACACGGCGATGGCGGTTTTCACCCAGGGGACCTCGGACAGGTACACGGGGCTGAGGGCCGAGATCACGATGACCCGGGCGCCCAGGTACGAAAGCTCCTTGAGCACGTCAAGGCTGTTGAAGTTGGCCAGGCAGAATATCACCGTGTCCTCGGCCGCGGCGCGGCTTCGGACCGCTGCCATGTCCTCCGGCGTGGAGGTGTAGAACGGCGTGAACGGGAACAGCAGCGTGGCGGCCTGCGGATAGCGCCGCAGTCCCTCGGAGATGAACTCGGGGAACTGCCCCACCAGCAGGACCTTCTCCCCCGGACCCGGCCGAAACGGTACGCCGCCGCCGGCCAGGAGCGTGACGGCCCGGGCGGAGACCTGCGCAAAGAACTCCTTTGCCCCGGGCGCGGGGACCGCTTCCTTCACGTCCACCGGGTCCGCCGCGGCCGCTGCCGACGGAGCGTGGGCCGCTTCCGACGGAGGGTCGGCCGGGCGCAGCGCGCGGATCTTGGTGGCGATGATGCGCGTCACCGACTGCCGGAGGCTGGCGCGCAGGCGGGGGTCCGATTTCAGCGCCGCTGCCAGGGCGATCCACGTCCGCTCCTGCGTGATGGGCGTGTGGGAAACCAGGACCATGTCGTTTCCGGCCTGAAGGGCGCGGAGGCACGCCGTGGGAGTGTCCAGGCCGTCCGCGAGCACGCCCTCCATTTCCATGTCGTCCGTGATCACGATCCCCGTGAAACCCAGCTCCTCCCGCAGCACGTGCTTGAGAAAGAACGGGGACAGGGAAGACGGGGTGAGGTCCCCACTGATCCGGGGGAACGCGAGGTGACCGGTCATGATAGCCGGGATCCCTTCCCGGATCAGGATGCGGTAGGGAATCAGGTCCCGGCCCAGGAGCTGGTCCAGGCTCACGTCGATGCGCGGCAGGTGCCCGTGGGAGTCCTGGTCCGCGGAGCCGTGACCGGGGAAATGCTTGGCCGTGCTCACCACGCCGGCATCCGCCATGCCGCGCGCGTAGGCGGCGGACAGGAGCCCCGTGCTGGAGGGGTCGGAGCCGAAGGACCGCGGTCCGATCACGCTGGCCTCCGGGTTGGAGTACACGTCCGCCGTCGGGGCGAAGTCCATGTTGATTCCCAGCACGGCCAGCTCCCGGCCCAGGTAGTAGCCCGTGCGGTAGGCGTCCGCCGGCACGCCAGAGGCTCC
Organism: Spirochaetia bacterium; assembly: GCA_035686185.1. GTDB lineage: Bacteria > Spirochaetota > Spirochaetia > SZUA-6 > Fen-1364 > Fen-1364. The sequence goes on from DASRZR010000303.1 coordinate 4,361, forward strand.
CAGCGCGAGGTTGCCGGGAGAGACCGACGTCTCGTCCTTGATCTGCCGGACCCAGCCGCCCTCCTGGTCCGTTGCGACGAACAGCGGGATGCCGAACCGGCCGCGCATCGCCAGCCCCTGCATCCGGGCGATGTCCCGGGCCAGGGACTCCAGGTCCGAAACGTTGCGGGGAAAGATCTTCACGCCGCCGATGTGGCGCGTGGTGATCCATCGCAGGATGTCCGCGGAAGGCCCCACGCCCTGCCAGCCCAGGAAGAACACCTGGCCCAGCAGCTCGTCGTCGGTCATGGCGGAGGCGATGCGGGCGGCCACCGTGTCCGGGTTTCCCGGGTCCGTGAAGCTGAGCGCGAGCGCGGACCCGGCGGCCCCGAGCAGGAGAACGGCGGCCATGCACCCGCCGGCGAGGCGTCGGCTCAACATGCGAGGTTCCACGCGTCCGTGGCGTACTTTTCCTGAAGGATCTTCCTGGCGCGCGCCTCCTCCGCGGGGGTCACGTCGGAGATCTGCGCCTGGAGCCTTTCCTGGAATGCGCGGGAGAAGGCGGACTGCACTTCCTCGAAGCTCAGCGGCCGGCCGGCTTCCTCGTTGACGGAGGAGGGTGGGTGAGACTCCAGCGGCTGGCCGGCCTCCAGGTAGCGCGCCACGCCCTGGCCCGGGTTGCTCATCGGGATGGACCCGTGCTGGAGAATGGCCACGCGCGTGGTCATCTGCGCGCTCCCGATCAGCTTGCGGCCGGCCCGGCCCGAGATCTCGTATTCGCCGGCGGAGCCAAAGCAGTCCGGGTTGTGCACGTCTCCCCGTTGTGCCGCGTTGATGGTCCCGTCGATGCCAAGGTTGGCCAGCCCCGCCAGCAGGATCTCCGCGATGAACAGGTAGACCTCGCGCTTTCGGGAGAGCTGCGTCCCCCCCTTGGGCAGCGCCACGGAGTAGGTGAGCTCGTCGTCATGCAGGACCGCGTGCCCGCCGGTGGGACGGCGGACCAGCGTGACGCCGTCCGCCTCCAGCCGCGGCAGGAGGAACTGCCCGCGCGTCTTCTGGAACCTTCCGAGGGAGAGCGTGGCCGGGGAGAAGCCATAAAGCCGAACGACACCGGCGTGCGCTGCGGCGCCGGAGGCGCCATTCGCTGCGGCGCCGGAGGCGCCATCCCCGGCGGCGCCCACGGCTTCCGCCAGCGCCTCGTCCACGGCCATGTTCCACCGCCCTTCCATCTTCGGATGGACGATGAGCCGCCAGGTCAAAGGTAGTTCTCTCCCTTCAGCTCGTCGATGTACTGCCCCGCGGCGTGGGCGGCGATGGCTCCTTCCGCGGCGGCCACCACGAGCTGCCGGAACGGGCTGGCGCGCACGTCCCCGGCCGCGTACAGGCCGGCGACGCTCGTTTCCATGCGCTCGTTGGTCTTCACGTAGCCCACGTCGTCCAGCGGCACGCCCAGGGAGGCTGCCAGGCCGCTCTTCGGGTCGGACCCGATGAAGATGAACACCGCGGAGACCTGCTCCTCGGCTTCCTGCTTCGTGTCGTTGTTGAACAGCTTCACGCGAGTGACCAGCCGGTCTCCCTCGATCCTGCGAAGCTCCGTGTTGAACCGGACCTCGATCTTCGGGTTGGCCAGCACCCGGGCGGCCAGCGCCTTTTGCGCGCGGAACTTCTCCCGGCGGTGGATCATGAGCACGCCGGAAGCGAGGTTGGCCAGGTACATGGCCTCGTCGCAGGCAGCGTCCCCGCCGCCGACCACCAGCATCCGTTTGGCCTTGAAGAACGGGCCGTCACACGTGGCGCAGTACGACACTCCGTGCCCGGCCAGCTCCGCCTCTCCCGGCACGCCAAGGCTCCGGTGCACGGCGCCGGAGGCGAGGATGACGGCCGCGGCCGTGATCGGGCCCTGGTCGGTTTCCAGCCGGAACACATGTCCCTGCTTGGAGATGGAGGTGACGGACCGGTTCTCGAACTCCGCGCCGAACTTGCGGGCCTGCTCCTCCATCTTCTGGGTGAAATCGTACCCGTTCACCGGCTCGGGGAAGCCGGGATAGTTCTCCAGGCCGTCAATGAGGAGCGCCTGGCCTCCGGAGGCCACTTCCTCCAGCACCAGCGTCCGCAGGTTCCCCCGGGCTCCGTACTGGGCAGCGGAGAGCCCTGCTCCCCCCGCCCCAACGATGATCAGGTCCCGGTCAACAGTCATGCCATCCTCCGAAGAGAAGATAGCAGATACGCGGCCTCATGGGAAGAAAAGTTCTACCGACATTTAAGGAAGGAACTGAAACCGAAGAGGTATGAGCCATGGACGAAAGAAGCCTTGCCCTGCTCAGGGCCTTGAAGGACCGGATTGACCGCGAAACAGAGCTTTTCAACTCCCTGGGGCAGGACGTCCAGCGCCTGAGGGACAGCTTCCAGGAGAAGAACTGGGGGCCGAGCCTTGCCGTGGCGGAAAGCATTGAGCGTTCCAGCCGGGCGGTGGAAGAGGCGGACGTGGCGCGGGACGCGGCCTTTGCCCAGGTGCGCGATTCTCTGGGTCTCCCGCGGGAGACCACGATGTCCGCGGTGCTGCCCGCCGTCCCTGACCTGCTTCGCTCCCAGATGGAGGAGAGCTGGCGCAGCCTGCGGATGTCCGTGGTGAAGCTCAAGACGGCCACGGGCCGGATGCGCTATTCCGCGGAAACGCTCGCCTCCACGCTGAACGGCATCCTGGAGCAGGTGTTCCCGTACCGCAAGGGCAAGATCTACTCGCGCCGGGGAACTCCCACCGGGGTGAGCGGCGCCGTCCTCGTGGACCAGCGCCGGTAGGAGGACAGTCGTGCAGTCTACGTTCGCACCCATCGAGCTCGGCAAACGCGGCCTGGTGGCCACCACGCAGGGCCTTCAGACCGTCGGTCACAACCTTTCCAACGCGGGGGTGGAGGGCTACAGCCGCCAGCGCGTGGAGATGACCGCCTCCCCTCCGCTGGACGCGCCGGAGCTGAACCGTGAAGACACGCCGGGCCAGCTCGGCCAGGGCGTCGAGGTGTCCCGGATCGGCCGCATCAAGGACATGCTGCTGGAGGGCCGCATCGTGTCCGAGCAGAACACGGTCGGCTACTGGGACGCGCGGGACAAGTACATCCTGATGATGGAGCAGGTCTACAACGAGCCCACGGACCACTCCGTGCGCGCGCTGATGGACAAGTTCTGGGAGTCCTGGCAGGACCTGTCGCTGCACCCCACGGAGATAGCCTCCCGCCGCGCCGTCCTGGAACGGGGCGCCGCTCTCGTGGACGGGATCCACGAACGCTACCGGGGCCTGAAGTCCGTCCGGGACATGCTGGACGGGGACGTGCAGGGGACCGTGAAGCAGGTCAACCAGCTCACCGGCCAGATCGCGGATCTCAACAGGGAGATCGTGAAGTCCCAGGCGCTGGGGGACAACCCCAACGACCTGCTGGACCGCCGCGACCTGCTGGTGGGACAGCTTTCCAACATGATCGACATCTCCATCCGCACGAACGACCCGGCCGGGGAGTTCGTCGTGACCTCCGGCGGCGTGCACATCGTGCAGGGCGCGCACCACGAGGTGCTGGACCTCAAGGCGGACAGGAACAACGAGGGGTACTCGATGCCGGTGTGGTCGGACACGCAGCAGGTGGCCACGTTCCGCGGCGGCACGCTGCCGTCCCTGCTGGAGATGAGGGATGGCGACGCCCGCCAGGAGATCCAGAGCCTGGACCTGATGTCCATCAACTTCACCGACCTCGTGAACGAGATCCACCACCAGGGCTTCGGGCTGAACGGGGAAAAGGGCCCGGACTTCTTCGTGCAGCGTCCGTTCATCGAGAACGCGCAGGGCAACTACGACTCCAAGGGCACCGGGCAGTTCGACTCCACGTGGATCTTCCGCGTCACGGGAACGAACGCCCTTCCCGCCAAGGAGCAGATCGGGCTGGCCGGCACGCTCACGCTGCCGGGCCGCCAGGGCACCGTGACGGTGGACTACAAGCCGACGGACACCGTGGAGGACCTGATCACGCGCATCAACCTTTCCGGCGCCGAGGTGGTGGCGCGCCTGAACTCGGAAGGCAAGCTCTCCCTGAAGGCCACGCCGGCGGCGGACACCGGAAACCCGGACTTCGTGATCCGCGGGCTGGAGGACTCCGGCCAGTTCCTCGTCGGCTACGCGGGCATCCTGAACGCTTCCGGCCCGGCGGGCGCCTTCACGTGGCAGAAGCCCAACGCGGTGCAGGCCTTCCGCCAGGGAGTAGCGGCCCCGGCGGCCGGTGCCGCGGCAGGCGCGGCGGTGACCGGCGCCGCGGAGCCGGCCGCCTTCTCGGTGGCGCCGCTGGCGCACCCGGCCGCGTGGATGGAGATCAACCCCCAGCTCGCGCCGGACCCGGGCTCCATCGCCGCGGCCTCCGGCACCGACGGGGTGTCCGCCGGCGTCGGGGACGGGACGGCCGCGCTTGCCATCGCCCAGCTTCGGACCACGCCGGTCATGGTGGGCGTCACCTCCACGTTCGACAGCTACTTCGCCGACCGGGTGGCCGGCATCGGGCTGAAGGGCGAGGAGGCGAACAAGAGCATGGACACCGCGAAGCTCGTGATGAAGGACCTCACGGACATGCGGGAGTCCATCTCCGGCGTCAACCAGGACGAGGAGCTCTCCGCCATGATCACCTACCAGAACGGCTACGCCGCGGTGGCCCGCTTCGTGTCCACGTTCGACAACATGCTCAACATCATCATCAACCGCATGGGCGTGTAGGACGCGGGAAGACTGTCAAGGGAAGGACGATAGATGAAGCGCATCAGCTCTCAGCTCCCCTCGCTGGACTCCAGCTACTGGCAGCGGCTGCGGGAGTTCGACATGAACCAGATGTCCAACAAGATGGGCGCGCAGTCCCGGATCAAGGACCTGCGGGATGACCCGCTGGCCGCGGCGCGGTCCACCCGCTTCCAGTCCGAGGCGGAGCGCGCGGCGCGCTTCGAGAAGAACATCGAGGACGTGCGCGCCACGCTGTCCAGCTCGGAGGGCAACCTCCGCAGCGCCATGGACATCCTGCAGCGCATCCGGGAGCTCGGCGTGCAGGGCGCCAACGGGACGCTGGACAAGTCCCAGATGGGCTACATCGGGGAGGAGGTGAACCAGCTCCTGGGAGAGCTGCTCACCATCGCCAACTCCAAGGACCAGTCCGGAAACTCGCTATTTGCCGGCTCGGCGGTGAAGACCACGCCGTTTCGCACCACGGAGGGCCGGGTCCCCGGCGGGGCGGCGGACATGGTGGTGTCCGTGGACTACATGGGCAACATCGACACGAGCGCGGCGGAGGTTTCGGAGGGCGCCACGGTGGGCACGGAGATGCCCGGCAACGTCGCCTTCTGGGCCGAGCAGCAGCAGATCTACTCCACGGTGGACGCCAGCCAGTACCGGGTGCGCGCTGCTTCCACCATCCGCATCGACGGTGCCTCGATCTCCCTTGCCCCCGGTGACACGGTGAACGCCATTGCGGCCAAGATCAACGACGCGGCCGCCCCGGTGAAGGCCCGGGTGGACTCCGTGACCAACGCGCTGGTGCTGGAGAGCACGCAGCCGCACCAGATCTGGGCGGAGGACCTCGGCGGGGGGACCGTGCTGCAGGACCTGGGCGTCCTGGCCGCCCGCGGGGACCGCCCGCCGCTGAACGTCTCCCCGAGCGCGCGCGTGTTCGGCGGCTCGATGTTCGACATGGTCATCAACCTGCGCAACGCGCTCCTGGAGGGGTCAACGGAAAAAGTGGGAGGCACGGGCCTGCGGGGGCTGGAGACCAGCATCACGAACCTGGCCGGCGTGCTCGGCGCCGTGGGCGCCCGGGACTCCCGGCTGGACACCACGGCGAAGAGGCTCTCCTTCCAGCAGCCCGAGCTGGTGCGCTTCGACTCCCAGGAGCGGGACCTGGACATGGCGGATGCCATCACGCAGCTTCGGACGCTGGAGACCACCCACGAGGCGGCGCTCTCCGCCACCGCGCGCGTGCTGAACCGCCCGAAGCTGCTCGACTTCCTGAGGTAGTCAATGAAGGTCCAGACGAAAGCCTACGGCGAGATCGAGGTGGAGGATCAGCAGCGCGTCGGCTTCCCGCGCGGCCTGTTCGGTTTCGAGGAGCTGCGCGAGTTCGTCCTGATGGACGCCACCCAGCCCCCGTTCTACTGGCTGCAGTCCCTGGAGCGCGTGGAGGTGGCGTTCGTCCTCATCGACCCGCGCTTCTTCCGCCCGGACTACGAGCCGGACGTGGATCCGTCCGAGCTCGCCGAGATCGGGATCTCCGGACCGGAGGACGTGCTCGTCTTTGCCATCGTCACCATCCCGCCGTCTGCCCAGCGCATGACGGCCAACCTCCAGGGTCCCCTGATCCTGAACCGCCGAACACGCGTCGGGCGGCAGTCCATCAGCTCCAATCCCCGGTGGGGGGTGCGCCACGTGATCCTGGAGGAGCTGGCGCAGACGAAGGCCGGCCCGGCCCGCTAGTATGCTGATCCTCGCCCGCCGCATCGGTGAAAGCATCATGATCGGCGACCAGGTGGAAATCTCGGTCGTCGACATCAAGGGAGACCAGGTCAAGCTCGGGATCAAGGCCCCCAGCCAGGTGAAGGTCTACCGCCGGGAGGTCTACGCGGCCATCCAGGCGGAGAACCGCGCCGC